>CAYVTB010000019.1:0-20445 GCA_964454365.1 uncultured Bacteroides sp.
TCGACTCGATCAAGTCCTTTGCCGCCTGGGACGAAGCTACCCGCAATGTAATGGAACTCCAGCAGAAGTGGCGCACCTTTGGCTTCGCCTCCAAGAAGCTCAACAAAGCCCTTTTCACGCGCTTCCGCGAGCTCTGCGATAAGTTCTTTGCAGCCAAGGCCGAGTATTTCCAGTCGACCCGCGAGGAACTTGCCGCCAATCTCGCCCGCAAGACCGCTCTCGCCGAGCGTGCCGAGGCGCTGAAGGAGAGCACCGATTGGAAAAAGACCACCGACGAGTTTGTGGCCATGCAGAAGGAGTGGAAAACCATCGGCGCCGTGCCCAAGAAGTACAGTGAATCCGTGTGGAAGCGTTTCCTCGAAGCCTGCGACACATTCTTTGACAACAAGAAAAAGGCAACTTCCGGTGCCCGTCGCGAAGAAAACGACAACCTGCGTGCCAAGCGCGAAGTTATAGCTGCCGTGGCCGAGATTTCGCCCGAGACTCCCCGCGAGGAGGCAATCTCCCGCCTGCGCGAGCTCCAGGACCGCTGGAAGGAAATCGGCCATGTGCCTTTCCGCGAGAAAGACAAGATATATGATGAATTCCGCGCAGCGATGGACGCCGTGCGCGAGGCTCTCAACCTGCGCCGCAACCAGGAACGCCGCGAGCGCTTCAACCGCGATGTCACTGCCCTGGAAGGCGATGACAACAAGCTGATGCGCGAGCGCGAGAAGCTACTGCGCGCCCTTGACGCGCGCCGCCAGGAACTGCGCACTTATGAAAACAACCTTGGCTTCCTGTCGTCGAGCAGCAAGAGCGGCGACTCGATGCTCCGTGAATTCGAGCGCAAGGCCGAGCGTCTGCGCCAGGATATCGCCGAGCTCGAAGAGAAGATCCGCGTCATCGCTTCCAAGCTCTAATTTAACGTTATAGCGCCGGCGGCCGTCTGTACGGCCGCCGGTAATAATCTGCGCGGCCCGGCCGCTGTAACTATCAGTTGTTCCTGCCCTTGGAAAGCAAGGAGTCGGATTTATAAACTAAATTGCGTGAGGTTTTTTAGAAAGAAGACATTCGGACGGTTTATCAAGCCGGCCCTCATGGTGGGCGACTGGCTGCTGATAGTGCTGTTTTTTCTCCTGACGCTCTATATTTTTAAAGGTATCGGCTTGCCGACGTCGACACGCAATGTGCTGTGGCTGCTCGTCAACCTCAGCTTCATTCCCGTTGCCGTCCGCGAGTGGAACTACGGCGATAATCTACGGGCTATCCAGCTCGACCGTGTCATGGTCGACTCGCTCAAGTCGGTGGGTCTTCATGCCTTGTTTTTCCTGTCGCTGATCACCCTCACGGGTATCTACAACATTCCGGCCCGCTTTTTCCTGACCTACTATGCGCTGTTGATGACAGCCTATGTCCTGTGGTCGCTGTTTTCGCGTCGCCTCATCAAGAGCTACCGTCGCCGCGGCTATAACTACAAGCGAGTGGTAATCGTCGGAACCAACGCCACCGCCAGGCGCCTCTATGACGCGATGTTGTCCGACACCGGTTTCGGTTACAGAATCCTCGGTTTCTTTGATAAGGACTGGCGCCCCGATTTCGTGGGACGCTATTGCGGCACGCTCGACAATCTCGAGGCCTTTGTAAAGAAGAACCGCATTGACCAGATTTATTATACCATGCCGGGCCATGCCGAGATATTGACGCGTGTGGTGAAGATTGCTGACGATAATGTGGTGGATTTCTTCTATGTGCCCCAGATCTCGCAGTATATTTCCCGCAGCTTCCAGATGGAGACCATCGGCCCCGTGCCGGTACTCAACCTGCGCCGCAATCCTCTCAAGAAGGCCATCAACCGCAGCATCAAGCGAGGTTTCGACATTGTTTTCTCCTCGGTCGTGCTGCTGTTCTATCCGCTGATCTATATACCTGTAGCGATCACGATTAAACTCACGTCGCCCGGCCCCGTGTATTTCAAACAGAAGCGCACCGGCTATCGCGGCAGGGATTTCAACTGCTACAAATTCCGCACGATGCATGTCAACGTCGACGCCGACCGTGCCCAGGCCACGCGAAACGACCCCCGCAAGACCCGTTTCGGCGATTTCCTGCGACGCACCAGTATCGACGAGCTACCCCAGTTTATCAATGTTCTCAAGGGTGACATGTCGGTCGTCGGTCCCCGTCCTCACATGCTCAAGCACACCGAGGAGTATTCCAAGCTCGTCGACCAGTACATGGTGAGACACCTGGTGAAACCGGGCATCACCGGCTGGGCCCAGGTAAACGGTTACCGAGGCCTCACCGATGAGTTATGGAAGATGGAAAAGCGCGTAGAGTATGACGTGTGGTACATCGAAAACTGGAGCTTCGTGCTCGATCTGAAGATCATCGTGCGCACGGTGATCAACGCCATCGGCGGCGAGAGCAACGCTTTCTAAAAAATCTTATCGCAGAGCCTTGACGGCAAGGTCGATGCGCTCGAGGGCGCGTCGCAGATTATCGTCGCTCGTGGCATAGCTCAGGCGGATATAGCCCGGAGCGCCGAAGGCAGCGCCGTCGACGGTTGCCACATGGCCTTCCTCAAGCAGATACATCGAGAGGTCGCCCGAGGTTGCGATAACCTTTCCGGCCGGAGTCGACTTGCCCAGAAGGGCGCTCACCTCGGGGAACAGGTAGAAGGCTCCCTGCGGAACGTTGACGCGGAAGCCGGGAATGCGCGAAGCGAGCTCGACAACGAGATCGCGGCGCCGGCGGAAGGCTGCGCACATCTCTGCGACGCAGTCCTGAGGACCTCGGTAGGCAGCCTCGGCTGCTTTCTGGGCGATCGATGAAGCGCCCGAGGTATACTGGCCCTGCAACTTGGAGACAGCCTTGGCGATGGCCTCGGGAGCGGCGCAATAACCGATGCGCCAGCCCGTCATGGCATAAGCCTTTGAGACACCGTTGATAAGGACCACGCGTTCCTTGATTTCGGGGAACGATCCCAGCGAGGTGAAAGAGTCGGTGTAATTGATATGTTCATAGATTTCATCGGCCACGACGAGGATGTTTTCATGCCGGGCGATAACCTCGACAAGGCCGGCAAGTTCGTCGCGGGTGTAGACGCTGCCGGTCGGGTTGGAAGGCGAGCAGATGAGAATCATGCGTGTGCGTTCGGTGATGGCAGCCTCGAGGCGCTCGGGAGTAATCTTGAAGTCGCTCTCGATTCCGGAGGGTACCAGGACGCTTTCGCCGCCGGCGAGTTTCACCATCTCGACATAGCTGACCCAGGCCGGGGTGGGGATGACCACCTCATCGCCGGGATTGACGGTCGAGAGGATCACGTTGCACAGGGCCTGCTTGGCACCGTTGCCAACAACAATCTGCGACGGCTTGTATTCCAGGCCGTTTTCCTGCGAGAGTTTCTCACACACTGCCTCGCGCAGCGACAGATAGCCCGGCACCGGCGAGTAGAACGAGAAGTTATCATCGATTGCGCGGCAGGCCGCTTCCTTGATATGGTCGGGAGTGTTGAAGTCGGGCTCGCCGACCGAGAGGTTAATGACATCGATGCCCGAAGCACGCAGCTCGGAGCTTTTCTGTGACATCGCCAGGGTCTGTGACGCTGCGAGCGATTTTACGCGTTGAGATATGAAATCCATATTTCAGATTAAAAATTAAAGTGTACAAAGTTACAAAAAATACCGCTTACAATTCAGATAATCAAAAAAAATCGTTAAATTTGCCCTGTGAACTCTCAACCTTAAACCCCATAGCCTTATGAAAAAGACTCTCAGACAGGGATGCCTGTTGTTGATGGCCGTGCTGATGACGGCTCTCGCCTCGTGTAGTGATAAAAAGACGGCCGACCTCCTTGACCTGGCCGGCGACGATGCACAGGTAATCATCATGGTCAAACCGATAGACGTGCTTAAATCATTCGATGCCCGTATCGAGAACGGCAAGCTGGTACTACCTGCCAGTATAAAGAAAAATCTTGGCGGCAACCTTGACAACATGCTGAAAATCCAAGGGCTTGATTATGAACTCGCCATGATGGCCGGATATAAGAATTCGCCTTATTTTACCGGTATTATCCGCATCAAGGATGCCGATGCCCTGGCAAGCTCCCTCCGCAAAATCGGTTGCAACAAAAGCACGATAGCCGATCTGCCGGTCTTTGTCGATTCCGAGAACGACAATCTCTATGTAATCAAGGAAAATACCCTGATTTATTTTCAGGCATGGAATCCCGACCGCTACGAGGAAATGGTCGAAGAAGTGGTTGATCGCGCGTCATCTCCGCTGGCTGCCTGGAAGAAGGACGCTATCATGAAGAATAGCTCCAACACCGTCTATGGTCTTGCGATGGTCGACGAAAAGAATGTCGAGCTCTCCACGCCCTTCTTTATCAATCTCGACGGCTCGCGCCTGCGTGCCGAGGCCCGCTTCTATGACCTCGACGGCAAGACCATCGACTGGACTGAACTGACCGGTATCGAGTTCTCGACCATCGGAAACGAAGCTTCATACCTCAGCAGCAAGAATACGTTCTCGTTTGCCTTCGGTGGCTTTGAAGACAATCTATACAAGGTCTTAAACAAACTTGATGACAAGGGTGTCCGTCTGCCTTACAATATCCGTCGCTCGATGGATGAAGACATCATGAAAGCCCTCACGGGCGGCATATTTGCCTCGGTAAATGTCACCGATCCGACCGACCGCCACTTTGACCGCATGTCGGCCTACAGCTTTGTCGGCGGTCTCTCAACGGTTGACGGCAAGGGCGCGCGCCTGCTCAAGAATGTCGTCAATATGCTCAAGGATAATGGCGTGACCGTCCGCAGCAGCAACGACGGCTACTCTGTTAAGATTCCGGGACAGGGCACTGTCGAGGCCTATGCCACCGAAAATGACGTGGTTGTCGCTTCCGAGGAAAAGAGCCCCAACTCAACTATGTCACGCTCGGCGCTTGATGACTGTTACGCCTGGATGGCCATTAACGTTCCCTCCAACTTTGCACCCCTGAAGCAGTTCAAGGTTAAGGTCGGTCTCAAGGGAGAATATAAGGTAAAGGCCGATGGCATGGAGCTTGAACTCGAATTTGTTGACAGCGAGCTCCCCTTCATGGCTACTATAATGGACATAGCCGGACGTCTCTGATCTTGAAATTTCCCGCTCACATAGAGGAGATAGAACTCAGCGGCCTGCTTCCGCGGGTCTTTGACGACGAAAACGGCCGCCGGCGCTTCGCTTCATCACAGCTGATGCTCGCCGAGGCAAGTCTCATCCGCGGCAAGGTCTATTGCGTCAACGCTTCCTCGGGCAGCGGCAAGACTTCCCTGTGCAGTTTTATCTACGGAGTACGCGACGATTATTCCGGGGAAATCTCATTTGACAATATCGACGCCCGCAGCCTGTCGGTCGATGACTGGTGCATGCTGCGGCGTCGAAATCTCGCCTATCTGCCCCAGGAGCTCGAGCTTTTTGACAGCCTGAGCGCCTTCGACAATGTTTGGCTCAAGAACCGTCTGACCGGTTTCAAGACCGAGGAAGAGATAAAGGCAATGTTTGACCGCCTCGAAATCGGTGATATCACCGGTAGGGCAGCCGGTCGCATATCAGTAGGGCAGAAGCAGCGCGTGGCGATTATCCGCGCTCTGTGTCAGCCCTTTGACTTCATAATCCTCGACGAGCCCGTCAGCCACCTGGACTCCTATAACAACGGCCTCTGCGGAGAGCTCATCGTCGAGGAGGCCCGGCGCCGGCAAGCCGGCATTATTTTCACTTCAGTGGGAAATCCGCTCAGTGTAGGTGTCCCCGTAATACCTCTCACGCTATGATCTGGAAACTGCTGCGACGCAATATCAGTGGCTGGCAGACAGCCGGCTATGCCGTGGCTACGCTTGTAGGCATGGTGATCGTGATGGCGGCTGTCCAGTTCTACTTCGATCTTGGCCGGGCTCTGACTCCCGGCGGGAGCGATGATATTCAGCTCATAGGTCCGCGCAATATTGTTATTTCCAAGTCGGTAGGACTCGGATCGACCTTGAGTGGAGTCACGCCGTCGTTCAGCGAGGATGAGGTAGAGGAATTAGCCTCGCGGCCCTGGGCTGGGGAGGTTGTGCCTTTCCGCGCGGCCGATTTCAGGGTGTGGGGCAGTGTCGAGATGGCCGGCCGGGGAATGACGTCGGCGCTGTTCTTTGAAAGCATTCCCGACAATATGGTGGACAGCGATATCGAAGATTTCAGCTTCGACCCGGACGACCCTGTCATACCTATCGTGATATCTAAAGATTATCTGGCACTCTATAACTTCGGCTTTGCCGCTTCGGGCGGAATGCCCGTGGTGAGCGAAGGCCTCATATCCCGCATACCGCTCGAAGTGACGCTCAGCGGCAACGGCCGCCGCGGGACCTATCCGGCGCGCATCGTCGGGTTCTCGTCGTGGCTCAACACGATCGCCGTGCCTCAGTCGTTTATGGACTGGGCCCACGGAATCTATGGCAACGGGAGCGCTTCCGAGCCGTCAAGATTAATCGTAGAGCTTACAGATCCCGGAGCCGAGGGCATCGAAGAATTTATGGAGAGCCGCGGTTACGAGATAGCCGGCAACGGCGATGACCTCGGAAAGGCCTCCCGCATGCTCAAGCTCATATCCTCCATCATCGCCGGGGTAGGGGCTGTGATCACCCTGCTGGCTCTGTTTATCCTCATTCTCAGTCTTTTCCTGCTCGTGCAGAAAAACAGGCGCATCATCACCGGCCTGCTCCTGCTGGGTTACACGCCCGGCGAGATCTCGCTGCGCTATATCGTGCCGGTTGTAGTTGTCAATGCGGTCGTGTGGCTGCTTTCGGGATGTTGTGTACTCGCCGTGGCCAGATTGTGGTATCCGGCCGTCGAGGCTCTCGGGGCACAGCCGGCCTTGCCATGGGCGGCTTTCGGAGCCGGTTTCCTGCTTGCTGCCGTTATCACGGTAGTCAATATTATCATCATACGCCGTCTCGTTAAAAAGTGCTTCCGCGGATAATTGTTAAAATTTCGCTGGCATTAACTTAATGGTGTTAAATCTCAAAATCAGCCACAATTTTACTGTTAAAGTTTGGAAAAATTGGGAAAAATTAATTTAACTTTGTGGCGAAGAAATCTCCATTGGAGATACTCCGAGAGGCTATAGAACGTCAACCTTAACGTTGTGAGCAAGAATACCAGTGAGAAACAGGAGGCGGCTGTCGCTTCCCGACCCCTTTCTGAAATTATTGCATGCTACCGCGGGACAGAAGCCTCGTAAGGCACTTTTGTGTGCCTCTGATATGCGTAAATAAGTGATATTAAAATAATTGAGATTATACATTTACTAACTAAAAAACCTATTTGCATGCAGAACATTTGTTTACAAATGACTCGGAAAGCAGTGCTTGCCATCGCACTCGTGATAGCTTGCGCCTTCCCGGCATTAGCGCAAAAAATCACAGTCACCGGTACTGTGTATGAGCCCGAAGGCGAGCCCGCCATCGGCGCGAGCGTTGTTGTGCAGGGCCACACGATGGGTGTAAGTACCGATTTTGACGGTAACTACTCCATTGAAGTGGACGCCAACGGCTCGCTCGTGTTTTCCTACATCGGCTGCGAAACACAGACAGTCGCTGTGGAAGGCCGCTCAACAATCGACATTCACCTGGCTTCAAGTGCAGTAGCCCTGCAGGAAGTTGTGGCCGTCGGTTACGGTACAGTGAAGAAATCAGACGCCACCGGCTCGGTAGCCGTTGTACGTCCCGATGAAATCGAAGCCGGCATCGCCACTTCGACCCAGGACCTCCTGGTCGGTGCATCGCCCGGCGTGGTCGTTACCCTCGACGGTGGCTCGCCCACAGGCGGCGCTACCATCCGCATCCGTGGCGGTTCCTCGCTCTCGGCCAGCAACGACCCTCTGATTGTGATTGACGGTGTCGCCCAGACCAACCAGTCCCAGGGTGGCGGCATGAACGCTCTTACCATGATCAACCCCTCCAACATTGAATCGATGAGCATTCTGAAGGATGCATCGGCAACCGCTATCTATGGTTCGCGCGCATCCAACGGTGTCATCATCATCACTACCAAGAAAGGCCAGCGCGGTCGTCCCCAGGTTAACTTCTCTGCTAACCTCAGCGTCAACACCGCCCGCAAGACCCTCAACATGATGAACGGTCTTGAATTTGCCGACTATGTGCGCCAGCACCTCGGCGAGAGCACCATCGACCAGCTCGGTTATGGTCCCGACGCCGTTAACTACAATACCGACTGGCAGAAGGAAGTGCTCCGCACATCATTCAGCCAGGACTACAACCTGAGCGTAGGCGGCTCGGCAGGCGTTCTTCCCTACCGCGTCAACGTTTCCTACACCAACAACCAGGGTATCCTGAAGACCTCTTCGATGGAACGTACCACCGTAGGCTTCAACCTCACCCCCAAGTTCTTTGACAACCACCTGTCAGTAATCGCCCAGGCCAGCGGCACCTACGGCAAGACCGGCAACGCCGACACCGGCGCTATCGGCGCAGCCATCGCCTATGACCCCACCAAGCCTGTTTACTCCAACATCGCTCTGGGCAACGGCATGATGCTCTACAACGGTTACTACAACTACTGCCCCGGCGGCCTCAACGACCGTAACTCGGCTATCAACCCCGTGCAGCTGCTCAACGACGTTGCCAGCAACAACCAGACATGGTCGTCTAACGGCAACCTGCAGCTCGACTATGCACTCCATTTCCTCCCCGAACTTCACCTGAACCTCAACCTCGGTTACCAGGTATCGAAGAACGAGGCCAAGAGCATCACAGCCGCCAACTCGCTCCAGGCTTGGCGCAACACCGACCTCCTCGGCCAGGACTACCTCTCGGGCGGCGCTGCTACCCGCTACGACTGGCACGAAGTTCAGCGCAACACCTCCCTCGAATTCTATGCCAACTACCGCAAGGAGTTTGAAGCCATCCTGTCCAACCTCGACGTAACCGCCGGTTATTCGTGGCAGCGTTTCAGCTACTTCGGCCACAGCTACACCAGCGTTAACTCGCTCGGTTGGGAAGGCCTGAGCTACAACGACGGCACCTACTCGATGCCCGTCAGCTCACACGATGCCATCGGCAAGCAGATCGGTTCGACCACCCGCTGGGGTGCTCCCGTTCAGCTCCTTTCGTTCTTCGGCCGTGTAAACTACAGCTTCGACGACACCTACCTGCTCACCGTCACCCTGCGTGACGACGCATCTTCGCGTTTCAGCAAGGACACCCGCTGGGGTCTCTTCCCCGCCGTTGCTTTCGGCTGGAAGATCAACAACCTCCCCGCTCTCCGCGACAGCCGCACACTGACCGAATGGAAACTCCGCCTCGGCTGGGGTGAAACCGGCCAGCAGGATATCGGTTCCTACTTCCCCTACATGCCCGTCTACACCATCTCGTCCAATAACTTCTTCCAGTATCCCGGTTTCAACGGCGGTTGGATCAGCCCCATGTATCCCCAGCCCTATGACTCCAACATCAAGTGGGAGACTACCACTACCTGGAACATCGGTATGGACTTCTCTTTCCTGAACAACCGCATCACCGCCAGCATCGACTGGTATCAGCGTGATACCCGCGACCTGCTCGCATATACTCCCGCCGTAGGTCTCCAGACCTCCGACTACCTCACCACCAACATCGGTACACTCCGTAACACCGGTTTTGAAGTAACCCTCGGTGCCAAGCCCGTCGTTACCCGCGACTTCACCTGGAGCACCGGCCTCAACATCGCTTACAACCGCAACAAGATCACCAAGCTCAACGACGGCAAGCCCATGAGCGCCCCCCGCGGCATCCCCGGCGGCGGTATCGGTGGTGACCTCCAGTGGTTCATGCAGGGCGAAGCTGCCTACACCTACCGTGTTTACCAGCAGGTTTACGACGAAGCAGGCAATCCCATCCCCGGCCAGTATGTTGACCAGAACGCCGACGGTACAATCAACGCCGATGACCTCATCAACTTCCACTCGCCCGATCCCAAGTTCACCTTCAGCTGGAACAACACCTTCAACTATAAGAACTGGGACTTCGGCTTCACACTGCGCGCCAACCTCGGCAACTGGGTCTACAACGCTCCCCGCCGTGTACGCACCAATCTCGGAACTGTCGACTCCTACGGTCTCAACAACCTGATGAGAGACGAATTTATCTTCCCCGCCAACGACAACAACCTCGCTCTGAGCGACTACTGGGTTGAAAACGCTTCGTTCCTGCGCTGTGACAACATCAGCATCGGTTACACCTGGGACAACCTGATGAAAGAAAAGCTGCGCGTGCGCCTCTTCGGTGCTTGCCAGAACCCCTTCGTCATCACCAAGTACAAGGGCCTCGATCCTGAAGTATACAGCGGTTGCGACGACAATGTTTATCCTCGTCCCGTCACCTTCACCCTGGGCTTAGTTGTCACTTTCTAATTTCAAAACCCTCTATCAGGATTATAAACTATGAAATTAAATAAATTATTCATTTCGGCCGTTGCGGTTGCTTCGATGGGACTCGCTTCTTGTGTAGGTGATCTCGATCTTCAGCCTACCAACCCCAACGACCTCACACCTAACAAGTTTGCCGAGGACCCCGAGGGTTACATGCAGCAGACTATAGGTATGCTTTACCTTGACTTTGCCTCCTATGGCTACGGCACCGACTCCAACGGTTCCAACATCCTGGGCTCGATGGACGGCGGTATGTCGACTTTCCAGCGTGCGATCTTCAACATGCAGGAAATCCCCTCTGACGAAGCCAACTGGCTTCCCTCGGCCGATGCTATTCCCCCGACATTCCAGTATGGTCTCATCCCGGCCAACGACGGTGTCGTCATGGGTGTGTACTCCCGACTGATGGTTAACGTGGCACTTGCCAACAACTTTATCCAGACCGACTTTGGCTGCACCACCGATGCCCAGAAGACAATGCGCGAGGAATTCGTGCGCCAGGCCAAGATCCTGCGCGGTGCAAGCTACTACTATCTCATCGACTTATACGGCAATGTGCCCTGGGCCGACGAGAACGTGACTATCGGCTCGATTCCTCCCCAGCTGAGCGCCAACTTTGAAGAAGGCCGTCGCATGGTCTTTGACGAAGCTACCCGCGAACTCGAGGAAGTCGTTGCATGGTACAAGCAGAACCAGCCCAACCAGAAGGCCAAGTACGGTTATGTAGGTCTTGACGTTGCCGAGGCACTGCTCGTGAAATACTACCTCAATGCCGAGGTTTATACCGGCACTCCCCGCTGGAAAGACTGCTGCGAACACGCTCAGGCCCTCATCGACCGTCTCGGCAAGGGTGGTTTCCAGAACTCGGGTCTCTGCAACAGCTACTTCCAGAACTTCGGTTACAACAACAAGCAGTTTGTCATCGGCGGTTCTTCAGACATCAACGAGATCATCTGGGGTATCACCGTGGACAATCCCGCTCTCAACGACGCCAACATGGGCGTGAAGCAGTATGCCAACGGCGGCTTCATGTGTAACGCATGGATCGGCGACGCTCCCGCCGATGCCGACTTCCACTGCACACAGGCCGAGTACAACTCGGGCAACGGCTGGAAATGTATGTCGGCCCGTCGCCAGTTTGTCGAGGTATTTGACTGGGATGCCAACTTCGCATATTCTCCCGACGTGCGTACCGCTCTGTGGAAAACCGCAGCCGACGGCTTCAACATCAACAACGATGTATTCGACCAGGCCAACTGGGGCAAGAACGGCTACCTCGCTGTCAAGTACTCCAACTGGAACTGGGACGACAACGGCCAGAAGCTTGCCGACCAGCCTGCAGCTGTAGATCCCCTGGGTATCGACTACGCAATGATCCGTCTTGCTGAAGTCTATCTGTCCTATGCTGAAGCTGCCCTCCAGGGCGGTGGCGACAAGGCTCTTGCCCTGAAGTATGTCAACTACGTCCGCGAGCGCGCCCAGATGCCTGCCTACGACAACATCAACCTTCCCGAACTGCAGCGCGAACGTCAGCGCGAGCTCTACACCGAGTGCACCCGCCGCACCGACCTCGTGCGCTACGGCAAGTGGGTTTCGGGTTACACCTGGAACTGGAAGAACAATGCCAAGTATGGCACCGACTTCCCCGCCTACTTCACAGTTTATCCTCTGCCCAGCACAGTCGTTACCCGCAACGGCTATGTTCAGAATCCCGGTTTCTAATCCATCCATATAAGATTTGAACACAATGAATAAATTATCAATTCTCATGGCCGCCGCTCTTGTGGCAGTAGGAGTGAGCTCGTGCTCGGAAGACCGCGACCCGGTTTACAAGGCACCCACTACCTTTGTGCTCAACGAGCCCGCCATGCAAGACCAGTATATTGATCTTCAGGACGGCAATTCCCTGCAGCTCGTCTGCTCGCAGCCCGACTACGGCTACTCTGCCGTGACCCAGTACTCGGCCCAGATGTCGCTCACGCAGGACTTCGCCGTGGCCTACGATCTCGAAAACTTGGCTCCTACCACCGCTGTCATGGCCATCAAGCAGGCCGATGTAGCCGTTGGTCTCATGGAACTCCACGGAATCGCCGACGAGGAAGGATTTGATGCCGTCTATGGCCAGAATCCCTATGAAAAGGTTTATTTCCGCGCCGTCGCTCAGCTCAAGGGCGTCGAAGGCTCGCTGATTTACTCCAACGTTGTTTCCTACAACTATGTGAAGCCCTACTTCGCAATCAAGCTCCCCGGCTTCATCTATCTCGTAGGTCAGCCCGAAGGCTGGGCAGGTCCCACAGAAAGCAACGCAGCCCACTATGCTGACTGGCGCCTCTTCGAGCCCGCCAATGCTATCGGCTCCAAGGTCTACAGCGGTGTATTCGATATCCCCGCAGGCTCTGCAATGTTCCGCTTCTACACAGCCCTCACCGGCTGGGATGCCGACTCCTATGGCTCGCAGGTTGATGACAACCCCATCGACTTTGAACTCGTCGACGGCTCGCTCTCGACCGCAGTTGTCAAGGGTAAGGGCTCGTTCAACTTCCCCAACTGGGCAGGTGGCCAGATGACCATCACCGTTGACATGAGCGACGAGAACAACATGCTTCTCACCGTTCAGGAAGGCTCGCACGCTCCCGTCGTGAACACCTACATCTACCTCGTAGGCTCGATCAGCGGCTGGCAGGCTCCCGGCACCGACAATGAAGCTCACTATGCCAACTGGCGTCTCACCTGCTCGACAGGCGACGATGTCTATGTAGGCGAGTTTGAAGCTCCCGCCGGTCACGTCAACTTCCGTTTCGCTACCGAACTCACCGCAGAAGGCTGGGATAACCCCTACCAGATCGGTGCACAGGCCGACGATGCCGATGTTGCGTGTGAATTCACCAACGGTAACTACAGCGGTCCCTTCGTATCGGGCAAGGGTAACTGGGCCTTCGAGCTCGACAACCCCGGCACCATCTCGATGACCGTCGACCTCAATGCAAAGACTGTTTCATTCGTATTAAAATAAAAACTTGACACAGGCCGGGGCTCGTCCCCGGGTCCCGGCCGAGTCATATATACCGACTTACAATGAAGAAATTTTTAACATACGGTCTGACGGCTATCCTCGCCATTGGCTTCACCGCCTGTGACAACTACGAGGAACCCAATCCCGAACCCCAGACCAACCCCCAGGCTCCCGTGATGAAACTCGACGACCTGACCTTCGCGTCGGATATGGAGTCCAACACCTCAGCCCCCCTCAACCTCTTTGACCTCAACAGCGCCGGCGAGGACATCACCGTGGGTACCATCACCACCGATGCTCTCTCTGACCTCAACGAGTTCAAGGCCGTTGTTGAAATGCAGGGTGCCGACGGCAACTGGTATGAAATGCCCGCAACTGTCGCTGCTACTGCCGAAAACGTTTACGCCGTAACCGTCACTCCCGACAACGTTCAGGGCGTTTACTATCAGCACGTCACCAAGGATCCCGCAGCAAAGGACATCAACCTGCGCTATGCTCTCTACACCGTAACCAAGAAGACCGCCAGCGTCAGCGCCATCCAGGAAGCCCGCATCGGTGGTGAAGATTACTATGTAGGTCCCTACACCTGCTCTATCCTTCCCTATGCTCCCGCCGTTACTCTTGAAGATTCCTACTATCTCGTAGGTACCGCCTGCGACTGGGAAGTCAAGAAGGCTATCAAGCTCAACCACAGCGGTGCCAGCGTATATGACAACCCCGTGTTCTCATATAAGTTTGACATCTATGAGGCAGGCTGGTCATGGATCGTTGTTCCCGCTTCGACCGTTGCTGCCGGCACTCTCGACGGTAACCTCCAGTATGGCTCGGAAGAACCCGACAACACCGGCTTCGGTGGCCTCCTCTTCCCCGCTACCACCAATGTAAATCCCTGGACATTTGAAGAATTTGGTCCCTACCTGTTCACCGTCAATATGGAGACCCTCGAATTTGAGTTCTCGCTCGCTATCGAACAGCTCTATACTCCCGGTAACTCCAACGGCTGGAGCCAGACCGCTTCACAGATCCTCACCACTACCGACTACTCGGAATACACCGGTATGGTACACCTCAACGGCGAATTCAAGTTCTCGAGCCAGGACAACTGGGACGGTCTCAACTACGGTTCGACCGGCACCGAAGGTACCCTCACCACCGATGGCGGCGCAGGCAACCTCAACGCTCCCGTTGACGCTCTCTACTATGCCAAGGTTAACGTAGCCGCTCTGACCTACTCGATCACCCAGATCACCTCTGTAGGTCTTATCGGCGACGCTACTCCCCAGGGCTGGGACGGCCAGACCAACCTCACTCCCTCGGCCGACTTCCTCACCTGGACCGGTACCGTAGTCATGAAGGACGGTGAATACAAGATCCGCTTCAACGACAACTGGGATATCAACTATGGCGGCGCAGCCGATAACTTTGTATTCGGCGGAGCAAACATTCCTTCGCCCGGTGCAGGCACCTACACCGTGACCGTTGACTTCTCAAGCGTTCCCTACAGCGTCACCTTCGTGAAGTAATCACTTCCTGATTCTCCCTATAAAAACTCCCGCTGCAACGTCGCAGCGGGAGTTTTTTCGTTTTTTTTGCTTACCTTTGCCCTGCAATGGACGCTACACAACTGAAGGCGCGGGCCCTTGACCTGCTTAAGAAATTTTACGGCTACACGAGCTTCCGCCCCGGCCAGTGGGAGGTGATCTCGGCCTGGGCTGCCGGGCGCGATACGTTTGTCATCATGCCCACGGGCGGCGGCAAGTCGATGTGCTATCAGATGCCCGCGCTTCTCGGCGAGGGCTGTGTCATCGTGATATCGCCGTTGATCGCCCTCATGGAGGACCAGACTGCAGCCCTGCAGGCTGCTGGAATCCCTGCCGCGGCCATTCACACGGGTCGCGACGAAATGCTCAACCGCCGCGATGCCGACGCCGCCCTGAAGGGACTTGTCAAGATTATCTATGTGTCCCCCGAGCGCTTTCTCAGCGATGCCGAGCAGTGGATAGGGCGGCTACCTGTCTCGCTGATCGCCATTGACGAGGCCCATTGCATTTCCCAGTGGGGCCATGATTTCAGGCCCGTTTACACACAGCTGTCGACAATTAAGGAGCGCTTCCCCGGGGTGCCTCTGATGGCCCTGACGGCGACAGCCGACCGCGAGACGCGCGAGGACATCGCGCGGCAGCTTTCGCTTGTCAATCCGCTGTGCTGGCTCGGTTCGTTCAACCGTCCCAATCTGTCACTGACGGTCGTGCAGCAGGCCGACAAGCGCCGGCGCATGGCCACGATCGAGCAGATGATCAAGCGCTACCCTACGGACACCGGAATCGTCTATACCTTGTCGCGCGACGGCGCCGAGAAGGTCCATGAGTTCCTTTCTCGCAAGGGCTACCGCTCGGCGGTGTATCATGCCGGCATGAGCGCCGAGGCACGCGAGACAGCGCGCAGAGCCTTTTCCGACGGCGATGTGCAGGTGGTGTGCGCCACGATTGCCTTCGGCATGGGTATCGACAAGAGCAACATCCGCTGGGTGGTCCATAACAACATGCCGGGAACAATCGAGAGCTACTATCAGGAAATTGGCCGTGCGGGCCGCGACGGTATGCCCTCTGAAACCGTGCTGTTCTATTCCCTCCAGGACCTTATAATGCGACGCCGCTTCGCCGAGGAAAGCGGCCGGCCCGCTGTTGCAGCCGAGAAGCTCGAGCGCATGAAGGAATATGCCGAGGCAGGCGTGTGTCGCCGCCGCGTGCTGCTCAGTTATTTCGGTGAGGTAGCCGTGGCCGACTGCGGCAACTGCGACGTCTGCCTTGACCCGCCGGAGCGAATTGACGGCACCGTGCTTGTGCAGAAAGCTGCCAGTGCGGTAATACGCACGGAAAACCGTGTCGGCGCCTACATGCTTGCCGATATCCTCTGCGGTAACTTGCGCCCAGATATCAGGCGTCGTGGCTTTGACCGCATCAAGACCTTCGGCGCGGGCCGCGACCTCAGTGTCAGGGCCTGGAATCATTACATCCTGCAGATGGTGCAGCTCGGCTTGCTCGACGTTTCTCTGGTCGACGGCGGCCTGCTGTCCGTGACTCCCTACGGGATGCAGGTCGTGCGCGGCGAAGCGCGGGTTGAATTGGCTCTGTATCGTCCGCTCGACGCAGCTCGACCGCGCAAAGCCGCGGCAACGACGACCGTTGTCAGCCCCGACAAGCAGTTGTTTGAGCGTCTGAAGGCCGTGCGCCGCGAGGTTGCCCGCGAGGCGGGTATACCGGCCTACATGGTGTTCAGTGACTCGACTCTCAACGACATGGCCGCGCGGCGGCCGCGCACGCTTGTGAATATGCTCGACGTGAGCGGTGTTGGCGAGGCCAAGGCGCGCCGGTTCGGTATGCGTTTTATAGAAGAAATAAAGAAATTCAATGGCCGATAATTACCTTGAGAAAAAGATGGCCGACTATCGCGCCGGCCGTGCCGGCGGTACTTCGCGTCGCCCTGCCGGGCTGCGGTTGCAGACGGTGACGGTTTTCCTTGACAATCTCGCGCCGGAGCTTGCAGCCGAGCTGTGCCGCGTCCTTTCGGCTGTAGGTTATAAAGTGCTGGCGACCTCAACAGCGGGAATAGCCCAGGGCACAGGAGCCCGTCTTTATCCCTCGGGAATTACCCCGGAGGCTCTTTTAACCGATCTCGAATCGCGCGGGGAGAAGCTCGACTGCGTCATTTCTCCGTCGCCCTCGGCCTTTTCAGCCGCGGCAGCGCGTAAAGTATTCGTGATGGCCGAGCCGGGATCCTTCAAGCCGGGAAGCGGAGAAGTAGTGCTTGTTGGCGGCACGCCGCAGCAAATAGCCTTGCTGGCCATCGCACTGGCACGCCCCGACAGCGGCATCGGTCAGCAGATATTTTACTTATAAATGAAACGACGCCCGCGCAGCAAAGCACGGGCGTCGTTATGTATTGTATTTCGTTTATCAGCAGTACATAGCCTCGATCTGGCGCGCGTAGCGGTTATTGATAACGCGGCGGCGCAGTTTCAAGGTGTTGGTGAGCTCGCCGTCCTCGATGGTAAACTCCTTGGGCAACAGGGTGAAACGCTTGATCTTCTCGAAGCCGGCGAGCCCTTTCTGGAGGCGCTCGATGCGCTCGGTGAAGAATTTGCGGATCTCGCTGTTGTTGATGAGGTCGTCGACATTGCGGAAAGCGATCTTGTGGCGGCGGGCATAGTCCTTCAGCGCTTCAAAGGCCGGGATAATGATGGCGGTCACATACTTGCGGCGATCGCCGATGACGGCAACCTGCTCGATGTAGCGGTCCTCGCCCAGGCGGCTCTCTATGGCCTGCGGGGCAATATACTTGCCGTTGGAGGTCTTGAAGAGATCCTTGATGCGCTCGGTGAGCACCAGGGCACCGTGGCTGTCGATGTAGCCGGCATCGCCGGTGCGCAGCCAGCCGTCGGCGGTGAACGCTTCGGCAGTGTCCTGGGGACGGTTGTAGTAGCCGCGCATCACGGTGGGTGCCTTCACCTGAATCTCGTTTTCCTCGCCGATGCGAATTGCGACGCCGGGGATAGGCACGCCTACCGAGCCAAATTCATAGCCTACCTGCGGGTAGCAGGTGACCGTGGCGGTAGTCTCGCTAAGGCCGTAGCCGATCACGATGTTCACGCCGATCGAGTGGAAGAACTCCACGATGTTGGCCGAGAGGGGTGCGCCGGCTGTCGGGAAAATGTTGCCCTTGTCGACGCCCATGGCGCGGCGGATGCCCGCAAAAAGCTTCTTGTCGAAGAATTTATATTGTAGCTCGAGCCACGCCGGTGCTTTCTTTCCCATGCGTGCGTAATCGAGATTGCGGCGAGCGCCTACCTTGAGAGCGCGCAGCAGCAAAGTCTTCTGGATGCCCTTGGCACGGGCCATCTTGTCTTGGATCACAGCGTAGGCCTTTTCCCAGAAGCGCGGCACGGAGCACATGCAGGTGGGATGCACCTCGCGCAGCGACTGCTGAATTTCCTTGGGGTTGGAGTTGACATAGACCGGAATAGCCATCCACAGGCAGAAGTAGGTCCACGCTTTCTCGAAGATGTGGCTCAGGGGCAGGAACGACAGCGATGTGTCGTCGGGGCCGAGCATCGTGAGCCAGTCCTTGTGGAATTGCAGGGCTGCGTTGAAGCAGCTGTGGGGAAGGATCGCGCCCTTGGGCTCGCCGGTGGTGCCCGAGGTGTAGAGCAGCGTTGCGATATCGTCCTCGGATGCAGCGGCCGTGCGTTCCTCGACTTCGCGGCGGCACAGGTCGGAGGCTGCCGCGCCAAGTCCAAGCAGGGCGCTGAAAGTCATCGAGGTCTTGTCGTCGGCGTCAATCTCGATATTGTCGTCGAGAAGGATGATGCGCTCGAGGCGCTTGCAGTCGCCGGCGATGGAGCGGGCGATTTCATATTGCTTGCGGTCGCCGACGCAGAGAAGTCGCGCGCCTGAATCGTTCACAATATATTTTACCTGCTCGGCGCTCGATGTCGAGTAGATAGACACCGGTATCGCGCGGTTACGGAAGCAGGCAAAGTCTGTAATGAGTATTCGCGGTGAATTTGCCGAAAAAACAGCCACCATTTCCTGAGGCAGGATGCCCAGGGTCTCGAAGGCCATCGCTACGGCATCGACTTCGCCGGCCATGTTGTCCCAGTCGCGGGGAATCCATGTGCCCTCGGCGTCGGCGCGGTAATAATAAGCTGCCCGTGAAGAGCCGTAAACAGCACTTTGCAAGGCAGAAAGGTTTGTCAGAATGTTAGTCATAGTGAGTTGAAACTCGTTAATTCTCGCGCAAAGGTACACCCTTTGCTTCTATTAATCTAACAAACTGCCGCACAAAACGACGTAGCGTTAACAAATATTTACAAATGTAGGCTGTTGCCCGTGGTTTATTAACAGCTTTTCTATGATTTACTTGCTGTAATTGGCATAGGCGGTGGCGAGGCGGCGGTGGTAGCCGCGGGCTGCATACCCGGGCCCGTTATAGCCGCGGGCAAAGGCCGTCCAGTTGCGTTCCTTGAGGGCCGGGAGCAGGCCGGCGCGGGTGATGAACTCGCCGAAGAGCTCAAGCTGGTCGCGCTCACTGCGGCTCATCAGCTCCATGAATTCCTGAGGCGACGAGGTGCCGCAGAGGCGCCAGTTGGAGCCGCCGATCTGGAACATACCCCAGAAAGTCCCTTCGATAGCCGTGACCGAGTCTATGTCCATGGCCCGGTCGAGGCGAGCCTGCTGGGCCGCCTGCTGGGAGCCGTATTTCGCGATATTGGGACGGTTGAAGACGACGCTGTGGCTCGAGGCGTAGCGCGAGAGATTGATGTTGCGCCGCGCGGCCATGCGCCGGAAGACGCTGAGGTCAAAGTTGATGATGGGTTTGCCTTCACTCCAGAAACCCTGATGGCTCTTTCCCGCCTCGATGTCGATGACAGCCTTGATGGCCGCGACTTCCACGCCCAACTCCTCGGCAAATTCCTCGATATCGCGCTCGGTGAGGGGCCCGCGGCGCTCGCTGTCGTCACGGTTGGTGAAGTTGAGGCGCACGGTGTCGTTGCCGATTACAAAGAAGCGGCGCTCGGGGTCGATATACGATATGGAGTCGGGCTTGGTAGCGAACAGCTGCTGGGCAACGGCGCGCCGGTTGGACATACAGGCCGTCACAGCCAGCAGGATGAACACTACGGCAGGCAGTGGTCTGTGGCTTTTCATGGCAGGAAAAGAAAGACCGGCCGAGTCGCCGCCCGCGCGTTGCAGGCAGCCGGCCCGGCCGGATAAGATTTATTTTTTAAGGTCGGCGACCTTTTCGAGGGTGCGGGTGAGCTGACCCCAGAAACGTTCTACCGCGGGAATGTACATGCGTTCGCTGGGCGAGTGTACACCCTGGAGGGTGGGACCGAAGGACACCATGTCGAGCTCGGGCATCTTTTCCTTGAAGAGGCCACATTCGAGGCCGGCGTGGATGGCCTTGATGGCGGGCTTGATGCCGTAGAGTTCCT
>CAYVTB010000020.1:0-20392 GCA_964454365.1 uncultured Bacteroides sp.
CTTCACCATCAACAGTCCCGATAGAAGTCTGATCTTCGAGATCTATAATGCTTTATTAGATGCAATTTATCAGAAAAGTAGGTTAATACGCTGAGATCTTAGATTTTTGTGTAATTTTGCATTTTGAATCAAAGGTTTACCTTCAAAATGGCAAAAATAACCGTAAAGGATACTGAAGTTAATGTTGTAAAAGTAAACGGAGAGGACTACATTTGTCTTACCGATATGTTGCGTGCCAAAGATGGTGACTTTTTCATTACTGATTGGCTGCGTAACCGCAACACGCTTGAATTTATTGGTATTTGGGAGAAAGTGTACAATCCGGATTTTAATTATGGCGAATTCGCCACAATTAGAAATCAGTCCGGACTCAATAGTTTCAAGATAAGCGTAAAGGAATTTGTGGCACGCACCAAGGCAATATCACTGCAAGCAAAGGCCGGGCGATATGGAGGCACATATGCCCATAAGGATATAGCCTTTGAATTTGCCATGTGGATCAGTCCGGAGTTCAAGGTCTATATTGTCAAGGAATTTCAACGACTTAAAACTGATGAGCAAAAGGCATTGGGGTGGTCTGCTAAGCGTGAGTTATCGAAAATCAACTATCGTATACACACCGATGCTATAAAGCTTAACCTTATTCCCGCAGAGGTCACAAAATCACAGGCGAACATCATTTATGCTAATGAAGCAGATGTGTTAAATGTCGCAATGTTCGGTATGACAGCAAAACAGTGGCGTGATGCAAATCCCGATTTAAAAGGTAATATACGCGACTACGCCACAGTCAACGAACTAATCTGCCTTTCTAACATGGAAAGCCTTAATGCCGTTTTCATAGAACAGGGATTACCTCAACCTGAGCGACTAATCAAGCTTAACCAGATTGTCATACATCAAATGAGCGTGTTGGAGAGCGGAGATGATAATCGTAAATTATTGAAATAGGTGAGGCTATTTTTTCCTAAATACTGGTAGACGACCACAATTTCACTCGTACGCTCGTATAAATACTTATTCCGGTAATATAGAAGTTTTGGGGAGGGGGGAGGGAGATCAAAAGACCGCGGCCCTCGGCGGGTCACGGTCTCTGATGCTGTACTTTTTTTAAGCCCTTGTTTCAGCCCCCCGTCGGGGGCTAAAATCGTGGGCGGAAACAACTTTTTACATTATGAAACGACAGCTATTGGAATAGAAAAAACTACCTAACGCTGCAAAGGTAAAGCTATTTTTTATTTTGACAATATATATTACGTTAAAATACGTTAATTTGATTACATTTTGCCATATTGCAAGCCACAAACATTGACAACTGCCGTCGAAACATGATTCGAGTAGCAAAATGACACACTTGGAAAGATATAGGAATTTGATTATCTTTGTCGCCTGAAAATATTATAACTGAGCTATGAAGATAACAGTCAAAGACGACGAGGCAATCCGCACTCAACTTCTGCCGTTAACCTACACGCGACCTGTCGGGGCCCTGCGCCTGGGTATTTCCACCATGGCCGAGCGCTGGCAGGCTTTCCTTCCCGGGGAGTATACCTACGAAACCGTGCCCTACCTGCAGGAACTGTATCCGGGCCATGGCGAGGATGAAGATGTACTCAAGGTTGCGGGGCATGTTGTGGCAACTGCTGAAATTGCAAGGGCTGCCGCGGCTCTTCAACCGGGCCAGTCCCTGGTCAAGGGCGACACGGTCATAGCCTCGCGCGGCGACGGCTCACAGAAAGTAGAATATACGGGTGATATTATTGCGCTTGCGCATGTATATGAGCTTTTCACTTTGAATGGTGATGTGATGAAACTCGACTTTGACAGGATAACGGACGGGCGCCGGAGCCGCCCGATTGACAGCACAAACACTGTCCTCGGCGATCCGGAGCAAGTTTTCATCGAGGAAGGGGCTGTTATCGAGTGCTGTACCCTGAACACGCGCCAGGGCCCGATTTATATCGGTCGCGATGCGGTCGTCATGGAAGGGTGCCACCTGCGCGGGCCGATAGCGTTCTGCGAGCACGCCCAGGCCAACATGGGATGCCTCATTTATGGCGCAACGACCCTGGGACCATGGTGCAAGGTGGGCGGTGAAATCAACAATGTGATGATGACCGGCTACAGCAACAAGGGGCACGACGGATTCCTTGGCAACGCGGTCGTCGGCGAGTGGTGTAACCTCGGCGGAGGCACAATAGCATCCAATCTCAAGAACGATTACAGTGAAATAAAGCTGTGGAACTATCCGGCACGCCGCTTCCTGCGCACAGGACTGCAGTTCTGCGGCCTGATAATGGGCGATCACAGCAAGACGGCAATCAACACCTCCTTCAACACGGCCACGACCGTGGGCGTGGGTTGCAATATCATAAGCGAGGGCATGCCGCGCGTGTTCATTCCCTCATTCCTCAAGGGTGGCACGGCCGGTTTTGACAACGTCAATCTGAACGAGTTCTTTGCAATAGCCTCGCGAGTGATGGCACGCCGCGGACGCGAACTGACGGACGCTCACAAGCGGATGTTTGAGCACATCATGGAGATGAGCGACAACTTCAAGTAAAGGCAGAGAGATTTTAAATAGAATAGCCCCGGGCGCTTGGGTGAAGCGCCCGGGGCTATTCTATGTTACAGGGACACTTATGGTGTTATTCCTGGGTGGCGAGGGGAGCGGGGACGGTGTAGGTGCGCGTCGAGAGCTCCTGGTCAAACTGGAAGATTGCCATCGGGGTGTCGCCGGCAAGCTTGATGCGGTCGATGAGAGTGTGGCAGTTTTCTTCTTCCTCAACCTGCTCGCTTACAAACCAGTCGAGCTTGCCACGAGTAGCATAGTCGTGCTCGGCCTCGGCCAGGGCATAGAGGTTGTTGATGAGTGCTGTAACCTGTTCTTCGTGGGCGAGGGTATCCTCAAAAGCAGCCAGGGGCGAATCCCACTCGGAGGGAACAGCGGCGATAGGAGCCAGCAGCACGCGTCCACCGCGCGAGTTGACGTAGTTGATGAAGATTTCGGCGTGGGCCTGTTCTTCCTTGAACTGAACGCGATACCAGTTGGCGATACCGTGATAGCCAACATTCTCAAAGTGCATTGCCATCGAGAGATAGAGATAAGCCGACCAGAACTCGGCATTAATCTGGGCGTTAAGAGCGTCTTGTAATTTGGGACTCAGCATGTCATTTAATGTTTTATGTTATTAGAACAACACAAAATTAGTAACTTCTGTTGAGCCGCACAATACTCAGACTGATTTTAAAGAATTTTAGTATAGGTCGCCCCGTGGTATTCAAATAATTTTGTACCTTTGCGCCATATATTTCGTCACAAAATGAGAATAAAGAGCATAGCCGCGCTCGCCGCTCTCACACTCGCGTGTATCATAGGCGTCGCACAGAACAATATAATCGAAGAAGTTGCCTGGATTATCGGCGACGAGCCCATCTACAAGTCGGAAATCGAAGAGGCATATCAGGACATGCAGAACGACCGCCAGACAATCAACGGCGATCCCTACTGTGTCATTCCGGAGCAGATAGCCGTCGAGCGCCTCTTCCTCCACCAGGCCGACCTCGATACCATTGAGGTAACAGAATCAATGGTCATGGCTCAGGTCGACGCCCAGATGAACTTCCTCATCACCAACCTGGGCTCGCGCGAGAAAGTCGAGCAGTATTTCCGGAAGCCCTACAATGAAATCCGCGACTATTACGCAACGTCGATGCGCAACCGCTTCCGCATCAGCCAGGTGCGCCGCGAGCTGACCAAAGACCTCAAGGTGACTCCTGCCGACGTGCGCCGCTATTTCCAGGGACTGCCCGAGGACTCCATCCCCTACGTTCCGCTGCAGGTGCAGGTGCAGATCGTCACCCTCAACCCGGTGATTCCGCGCCAGGAAATCGAGGACGTCAAGGCTCGTCTCCGCGACTATGCCGACCGTGTCAACCGCGGCGAGGCCGATTTCTCAACTCTTGCCATCCTTTATTCCGAGGCTCCCGAAGGCATCCGCGGCGGCGAGATCGGCTTCATGGGTCGCGGCCAGCTGGTGCCGGAATATGCAGCTGTAGCTTTCAACCTCAACGATCCCAACAAGGTGTCAAAGATTGTTGAAACAGAATACGGTTTCCATATCATTCAGCTCATCGAGAAGCGCGGCGACCGCATCAACACGCGCCACATCCTCCTGCGTCCCCGCGTGGCCGAGAAGGACCTGACCGATGCCATTAACCGACTTGACTCGGTGCGAACCGACATTGTCGACAACCATCATTTTACCTTTGAAGAGGCTGCACGCTATATTTCGCAGGACAAGGATACCCGCAACTCGCGCGGCGTGATGGTCAACTCCGAGACCGGCACCATCAACTTCGAGATGTCGCAGCTTCCGCAGGAAATCGCCCGAGTGGTCGCAGGCCTCCAGCCCGGAGAAATTTCGGCGCCCTTCATCATGCGCGACCCTCGCCGCGATCGCGAAATAGTTGCCCTGGTAAAGCTCACAGCCCGCATCCCGGCCCACCGCGCCAATCTTGCCGACGATTATCAGCTCATTAAAAACATGTGTGAGGAATCGGCGCGCGAGGATATTATCCGTGAATGGCTTGTCAATAAGATCAAGTCGACCTATGTCCGCATTGAAGAAGGTTGGCGAGGCTGTGATTTCCAGTATGAAGGCTGGATTAAATCCAAGTAAAACAGGAAAATTAGAGCAATGCGCAAGACCTTTGCGTGGCTTCTTGGTCTGATGCTTGCGCTGGCCGTCGTCGGTCAGGCTCCGCGTGCCACGCGCCCGGTGTTCACGCCTCAGATACCCACGGCCTCGCGCGAGGACCTGAGCCGCGTGTTTCTCGAGCAGGCCGACATCCTCTACAAGGAACGCAACGACTCGTTCATGATCGTGGCCGGGAACGTGGTGTTTACCCGCGGCCCGATGATAATGACATGTGACAGCGCCCACTATTATGCCGAGACGGAGTCGTTTGACGCTTTCGGCAACGTGCATATGGAGCAGGGCGATACCCTTTTCATATATGCCGACGAGTTAAATTACCGCGGGCCTGAGCAGACATGTTATCTCTATGCCCTACCGGGCAAGAAGGTAAAGCTGATTAACCGCGACGTTACCCTTGAAACAGACGTCTTTACCTATGATCTCGGTATAAACCTGGGGTATTATACCGTCGGTGGTGTGCTTTATGACAAGCGCAACCGCCTGGTGTCGCTCGAGGGAGAGTATAATCCCGAAACCAAGGAAGCCAATTTCTACAGCGACGTTCACCTCAATTCCCACGGCGACAACGATACGCTCGACATTTACACCGATACATTATATTATAATACCGCAACCCATATCTCGGAACTAACGTCGCCGAGCGTCATCATAAACGCCCGCGGCACGATATACACGCGCGACGGCCTATATGACACCGCGCTCGACACGGCAGTGCTATATGCGCGTTCGCTGGTAAAGACGCCGACCGGGCGCACGATGACAGCCGATACAATCTACTATGACCGCCCGGCCGGTATCGGGGAATGTTTCGGCTACATGATACTGACCGACTCGGCCCGACAGGCCTCGCTGAGCGCCGATTATGGTTTCTTCAACCAATCGACCGACAGCGCGTATGCGACCGGGCGCCTGCTGATCAAGGAATACAGCAAGGGCGACACGCTCTATCTCCACGGCCGGCAGGTCAACGCCTACCGCGTGCTCGACACAATCGACATCCCGGCTATCCCCGCCGATACATTGACGGGAGCGCCTGAAGTGCCGGCGACTTTCCGCGTTGACACAAATAATGTTGCCGACGTGTGGCCCCGCGTAAGATTCTTCCGCTCCGACATGCAGGGTATCTGCGACTCTATGAGAGTGTCCCGGGCCGACACAACCCTTTATATGTATGTGTCTCCGGTTGTTTGGAGCGACTACCGGCAGATCAACGGCAATGTCATCGAGCTGTTGCTCAACGACTCAACGATCCGCGAGGCACGTCTCCCTGACTATGGTTTCACGCTGCAGCGCGTGGCCGATGTCTATTATGACCAGCTATCGGGCAAGGAAATGGTGGCGACCTTCGAGGAAGGCGAGCTAAGGCGCCTCGACGTGAGCGGCAACGTGGAGATGATAATGTATCCCGAGGAAGCCGATTCAACATTCAATAAACTCGTAACGGCCCAAAGTTCCTTCATGACAGTGCTTTTCAAGGGCCAGACAACAGAATACATCAAGCTGTGGCCGGAGACTTCGGGCAAGGCGATACCGCTGTTTCAGGTGCGCAAATCGATGCTCTATCTGCCTAAGTTCACACTATTCGAGGGTATGCGACCGCTGTCGCCTGCCGATGTAATGACCGTGCCGGCAGCGATGGAAACCTTGATGTCGACAGCACAACGGCCGGCGCCGCCAACTCCGAAGCCTCGGAGCAATCCTGCCGTATCACCTGTGGCTACAGAGCCCGAGCCTGTGCAGGAGCCGACGGAAGAAGCAGCCGACGCTACACCGACGGATGATGAGACCGACCCCGAAACCGGGGAGGAATAAAACATGGCCGATCTTTCAATTATCCGGGATGGCCGCCCAATAAGCCTCAGGCAGCAGGCGGCGCTCACGGCCAAGCTGGCCGTGCCGGCAATTCTCGCCCAACTCTCGAGTATCATCATGCAGTATATCGACGCATCGATGGTGGGACGGCTCGGTCTTGACGGAGCGGCATCGGTGGGCTTGATGAGCAGCTCCCTGTGGCTGTTCTGGGGACTATGCTCCGCTGTCACTACGGGCTTCTCGGTGCAGGTCGCCCACAGGCTTGGAGGAAATGATCAGGAGGCGGCTCGCGATGTCCTGAGGCAAGGCATCACTTCGTGCTTGATTTTCAGCGCCGTGGTAGCCCTTATAGGCATAGCAATCAGCGGTGAGCTGCCCCATTGGCTCGGGGGCGAGGAGGCAATCTGCCACGACGCCTCGGTCTACTTCCTTGTCTTCACCGCCGCGCTGCCACTACTGACGATGAATTATCTTGCGGGCGGCACGCTGCGCTCGGCCGGTAACATGAAAGTGCCTGCGTTGCTCAATGTGGCGATGTGTGTCATGGACGTGATTTTCAACTTTTTCCTTATTTTCCAGACACGCGAAGTGACGATAGGAGATATGTCTCTTACCGTGCCCGGCGCTGGTCTCGGCGTACTCGGTGCAGCGCTCGGAACAGTTATCGCCGAAGTTATTACCGCAGCGCTAATGATGTATTTTCTTGTCTACCGGCAGGAGGACATGAGACTGCACGGACGCCCGCGGGGTAGTTTCCGCCCTACCCGCCGGGTGCTGAAGCGCGCCCTTGGAATCGCCGCTCCCATGACTCTGGAGCATGCCGTGTTCTGCGGGGCACAGATCATGATAACAGTAATCGTGGCTCCGTTGGGAACTGTCGCGATAGCCGCTAATGCCTTTGCCGTCACGGCCGAGAGCCTTTGTTACATGCCGGGATTCGGTATCGGCGACGCTGCAACGACCCTGACCGGGCAAAGCTACGGCGCCGGGCGCCGGGAACTGATGGTGAGGTTCTGTCACCTTGCGGTTTATCTCGGTATCGCCGTGATGACCGTCATGGGGCTTATTCTATATTTATGCGCTCCGTGGATGATGGATCTCATGACAACCGTTGACTCAATCCGCAACCTGGGCGTGGAAGTGCTCCGCATCGAGGCGTGGGCCGAGCCGTTATATGCGGCATCGATCGTGGCCTACGGAGCCTTCGTCGGCGTCGGTGACACCCTGTGGCCCGCGATAATGAATTTCGGCAGTATATGGGCTGTGAGAATTCCGCTGGCAGCGATCATGGCTCCCGTCATGGGACTGCGCGGCGTGTGGATCGCAATGGCCGTCGAGCTGAGTTTCCGAGGGGCCATCTTCCTGTGGCGCATGTACTCGGGGCGGTGGATACCGCGCAAAGCGGCTGCCTGAGTCTGCTTTTATCGATATTTTGAAATTTATCTGCCAGTTTTTGCGTATCTTTGTGCCAAGTTATGAGAAGATTTCGCAAGATAGTGCGCGCAGTGGTTCTTACGCTTCTTATCCTGGCCGTGGTTGTTCCATCCGGGGTCTATGTCGTGCTTTCCACTCCCTGGGGCCGCGAAAAGGTTTGCACGCTGGCTACCACGCGGCTGAGCGAGCTTCTCGGAACCAAGGTATATATAGGGAGTCTTGTTTATCACCCGTTCAACACTCTTGTACTTAACCACATCCGCGTCAATGATGACAATGGCGCGACCGCGCTGCAGGCCGCTCGCATATCGGCCCGCTTTGAGTTGTGGAATTTTATCAAGACGGGGAGGCTGGACTTTGACTATGCCGTCATAGACGCGCCATTTTTCCAGCTTTACCGCGAAAGCCCCGGCGCGCCGTTGAATATCAGCGGAATAATCGCGCGATTGCAACCGCGAGACAAAAACAAGCCTCCGACACGGTTTGACCTGCGCATCGGAACGGTTGTTCTAAGCAAGGGCCGTTTCAGCTATGACGTGCTATCGGAACCGCTTGACAGCGCGGGCACATTCAACAAGAACCATATCAACGTGAGCCGTCTCGACCTGCGGGCCTATCTGCGTCACGGCAGTCCCGACAGCTGGGACGGAGCGCTGGAAAAGTTCTCGATGAAGGAACGCTCGGGGCTGACAATCAGTGATCTCACGGCCGATGTTCTGGTGACTCCGCGACGCCTGGCCCTGCGCTCGTTCTCGCTGAAGTTGCCGGGTAGCTCTTTCGCGTTGCAACCCCTGGACCTGCGCATAGACGGATACGCATCTATCCCCGACATCATCACGACTCGCTCGCTGCCCCTGCGCCCCCGCGGGCCCGTCATCATCGCGACATCAGACTTAGCGTGCTTTTCTCCAGTCCTGGGCCAGATCGACCGGACTTTCACGTCGACATTCGATATAGACGCTTCAATGCGCAAGGTCAATATCAACAACCTCGAGGTCAGCGATCTGAAGGGTCTTTCGCTGGAATTGACCGGCTCGGTGTCAAATCTTGACAAGCCGGACAGTCTCCAGTTCAACATCCTGCGCATAAGTCTCAAGGCTCAGGCCGCGGCTACAACGCCGTTATTGGCAGCAGTGAGACCATCACTGGCCAATATCACGGGGCACACGGGCGACATTAACCTTCTCGGCAGCGGTGCCGGAAATCTCCACGGCGCCAAGCTCGACTTCTCGGCGGCAGCCCGCGGCGCCCGGCTTTCGTTCAACGGCTCGGTCGTCACTCCCGACCGGTACCGTTCGGCAGCCTTCAACGGCCATGCCAAGTTCAGCGGCATCGACCTGGGAAGTTTAACTGGCGTGTCTGATCTCGGAGAACTTGCGGGCACCCTCAACGGCAGCGGCAACATCGCTCCGGGAAGAATGTCGGCATCAGGCGAGGTCGATATATCTTCGCTTGAATTCAAGGGTCACACTTTCACAGGAATAGCGGCCAGGGGCAGTTATGACAATTCCACCTCGACCGTTAATCTTACCCTCGACTCAGAGGACCCGGCCGCCCTCCTCGCGCTGAACGTTGACATTAATCCGGCCGGAGAGTATAAGACCGTTGGCCTGAACGGAAATATAAAATCGCTGGATCTCAGTGCTCTCGGCGTCAAAGGGAAAGCAGGCCACAGGCTCAGCGCGAATGTCAATGCCGACTTCGGAGGACGCAATGTCGACGATGCGGAGGGAACTCTGGAGATTTCAGACATCGCCTATGTCGATTCTCTCGGTAAAGGCCTCCACATCGAGCGGGTGTTTGTTGATATCGACCGCAGCGGAAGCAACGACCTGATAACGGTAGAAAGTGATATACTAAACGGCACAATCGAGGGACGCATAGCGCCGTCGTCGCTGGCTTCAACCGCAATGGCGTTTGTCGCCGACATCGTGCCGGCGGCTTTGACCTCGGAACCGAAACAAGGAGGTGCTGAGAACTCTTTTGTAGCGGATTTCACTCTTGCCAACGCCGAAGATTTCTCACGCTTTTTCAATCTGCCCGTCGTGATCATTTACCCGATAGACATAACGGCGAGCCTCGATGGCCCGGGCGGCCTGGCGACACTATGTGTCGACGCGACCTATCTCCAGCAGGGCGACAAGATTATCGACTCGACCGTAATCACGGCGACCGTTGACACAACCGACAGCCGCGCCACGCTGATGGCTACCACCCACATGCCCACCAAAAAAGGCCCGATGACGGCAGTGATAGGCATTTCGGGATCGGAAAACCGATTTGACACAGGCGTTGACTGGATTATCGACAGAAAGATTCCTCTTAACGGGCACTTCAATTTCTCAACCGCTCTCGAAAGGCTCGAGGACAACTCGCTCGCCGTCGCTACCGATTTCAATCCCGGAGAAATTAACTTCGGCGACAACGTGTGGCAGATCGGGACGTCATCAATTATCTGGGCGAGCAACACATTGACCGTGGACGATTTCTCACTGAAAGCCGACGGTCAGTCGATCGACATCGACGGCCGGGCATCGGCCATGCCGACCGACACGCTCTCCCTGAGCCTGCGCAACATAACTCTCGAGTCAATATTCGAGACACTTGAAATTGAAAACGCACTCATCGGTGGCCGGGCTTCAGGCGATTTCACGGTGGCCAACGCTTTCTCGCCGACACCGGCATTATATACCGACGGGCTTCACGTCGACTCGATCGCATATAACTACTGCGTGATAGGAACCGCTGACGTCAAGGCCAACTGGGATAATGAACGCAAGTCGTTCTATCTTGATGCAGATATAGTTAACCCCGAGGGACAGCCGTCGCATATATGGGGTGATATCTTCCCGATGACGGAGTCTCTTGACCTGAATTTCGAGGCCAATCATGTGCGCGTAGGCTTCATGAAACCCTTCATGAAAGCTTTTACGAGCGACGTCACGGGCTATGTTTCCGGAAAAGCCCACCTCTTCGGCACTTTCAAGGACATAGACCTCACGGGTGATGTCTACGCGGAGGACCTGAGGCTTAAAATTGACTTCACCAACACCTGGTATGAGGCCAACGATTCCATCCACATCGAGCCGGGTGTCATTAAACTCGACGGAATCGTCATCAACGACCTCCACGGGCACACGGCCTTGCTCGAAGGCTGGCTGCGCCACGAGTATTTCCATTTCCCGGTCTTTGAATTCAATATTACCGATGCCCGGGATTTCCTGTGCTACAACGTGAATTCACAACTGAATCCCGACTGGTACGGGACGATTTACGGTAACGGCTCGGCCTGCGTCAAGGGTCATCCCGGAGTCGTTGAGATCGGCGTCAAGATGTCAACCGCTCCACATTCGACCTTTACCTTCGTGCTGTCGGACCGTCTCGATGCCGAGCAATACTCGTTTATTACCTTTAATGACCGCACGGAAGTGGCCATCGACGAGTCGCTCCTTTCGATTGATGATATTCCGGATGTCGTCAAGGAATTCCAGGCACGGCAGGCGGCTTCGGCTGTAGAGGACCCGTCGACTTACCTAATGGATATCCGCATGGACATTACCCCTGACGCCGAACTGATTATCGTGATGGATCCCGTCGGCGGCGACCGCATCCGCGCCTATGGCTCGGGCGACCTGGCCATGGAATACAATTCGGCCGAGAATTTCCTGGGCATGCGAGGAACCTATACCCTGGACCGCGGCAACTATAATTTTACACTTCAGGACATTATCATCAAAGACTTCAGCATAGAGCCGGGCAGTTCAATCACCTTCAAGGGCGACCCCTACTCGGCCGAACTCAACCTGCAGGCTGTCTACTCGCTCAACGCCAACCTGAGCGACCTCGACGAATCGTTTACCCAGGACCGCGAGCTCAACCGAACGAACGTTCCCGTGCAGGCTCTGCTTAACGTAACCGGCGACATGCGGCAGCCCGATATCAGTTTTGACCTGCGCTTTCCTACCCTGACGAGCGACACCTACCGAAAAGTGAGGTCAATTATCTCGACGGAGGACATGATGAGCCGCCAGATTATCTATCTGCTGGCGCTCAACCGATTCTACACGCCCGATTACATGGAATCGACCACCAAGGGTAACGAAATATTCTCTGTAGCCGCCTCGACGCTCACAAGCCTTATTTCAAATATGCTCGGAAAGTTGTCGGACAAATGGAGCATAGCGCCCAACCTGCGCAGTGACAGCCGCAATGTGAGCGATGTAGAAGTTGACGTGGCCCTGTCGTCGCGCTTGCTCAATAACCGTCTGTTGCTCAACGGCAACTTTGGCTACCGCGATAAATCGCTTAACACCAACCAGTTCATCGGTGATTTTGACATCGAATATCTGCTTACGCCACGCGGCACCTGGCGACTGAGGGCCTACAACCGCTATAACGACCAGAACTATTATTTGCGGCAGGCCGCGACCACCCAGGGAGTCGGAATCATGTTCAAGCGCGACTTTGACAGCCTTTTTCACCGTTCCAAGCCGGCTGAGGAGACTGTTCCGGCTGATTCCGTTCAGGCAGAAACGGAGAAATAACATCTTTTCCAACTTTTTCACATTTATATGTGTCACTTAGCGCGATAGTTGTCGTCTAATATATAGAACCTATGCGCGAAAGAATTTTCTTCATAACTATCATTCTACTGATTGCCACGGCGTTGAAAGCTGCGGCCGACACGTCATATCCCGTCGTAGCTGACTCGCTTACACGCACGCCGCTGGCGAGCGCTTCAATTTTTGACAATCGCGGCAGCGTAATAGGGATGACCAATGCCCGTGGACGCGCGCCACATGTGCCTGCGACGGCCTATCCACTGACAGTTCGTTATCTCGGATACAAAGAAGTGGCCGTGGATCAACCTGCCGACACAATATTTATGGCCGAGATTCCGACGGAACTCAATGAAGTAGTCGTGCAGTCGCGCCAGCAGAAAGTGCTACACCTGCTGGCCTACGTCAGGGAATATTCCACATTGACGTCGTATACCGACACCGTCTTCCTGTTCCGCGAAAAGATGGTGGATTATATGATCAATTCCAATCCCTCGGTGAAATTTAACGAGTGGAAAGTGCCGAGGATTCTCAAGAGCCGCTCTTATTACCGGTTTACAAATCTGCAAGGGCTTGACAGCGTAAGCGATAACTGCAGCAATCATTTCTCGTGGGCCGACTGGATCGGAATTCCCCCTACCCCGGAACTTGCAACCGGGCTGCGCGGACGCGACTGTGCAACAGATACAATCTTCGGACATTACAGCCCGGCGGAAATATGGATAAAAAATTATGACAGGCTGAAAGTTGACATTGATGTACTTTCTGACACGGCCGGGCGCAGATGGGTCCCCAATCTTGCCGTCTTTTTCCAAAATGATCTCGAATTTGAGAATTTCAGACTACGCTACAGCTATGATACCGTTTTGGGTGACTCTGTAGCGGCCGCCGATATCACGGGCTATTCATTTAATATAGAGTCACGGGGGCGCGGACACAACATGTTCATGTTCAACCGGCAGGATCAGCCGTTCTTTGTGAGTACTTTCGGCGAAGTCTACATCCTCGACAAGGAGTATATCACACTGAAGGAAGCAAGAAAATGGGCCAAACATCAATTCGACGACGCGGGGATTGAAATCATAGAACCCGAGGGAGCGCCGGAGTTGCAGCCATACGTTGCAGAGCTCATTGACCGCGTAAACTCCATCGACAGCGATGAAGTAAGGCTCGCCACGACTCCCGACGAGCGCCTCGTAGGTCGCAAGGTAGCACGGCTGGACTTCTTCCACCGTGCCCTTTATCTTCTTAAAACGGTTACCGGTATCACCCGTATCCGCGCCGAAAGGAAATGGAAAAACAACTGGCAACAGTTCAGGCAAGATCAGGTTAGGTACAATCAACAAAACAGAGCGCCTGAAGCCAACCCCGAGGAAGATACCGAAGAAGTAAACGATTCAAGCGAGTAAAAACATTTTGCTTTAAGAGCAATATTGCCGTGTTGAAAAAAATTCGTAACTTTGCGCGGAAGTTCGGGGCGTAGCGCAGTCCGGTAGCGCTCCTGGTTTGGGACCAGGCGGTCGCAGGTTCGAATCCTGTCACCCCGACAAAAAAGAGAATCAGCCACAGGTCTGATTCTCTTTTTTATTATACCCTGCACCCTGCGCGTTCAGAACAACTGAAGAGCGTAGTCGTAGTAGTTATCGCAACGTCCCCGGACGAAAGAGGCAGCTTTGCTCCCCGGGAATTCACTCATCACAGTCTTAAAGTTCATCATTTCAAGCTGCGCTTGAGCTGCCTGCTCGGGATCAGTGAACTCCGACAGAGCCTGCTCATACAAAGAGTCAACTTTCTTATAAGCGCGACGGCCAAGATCGGTGTCTGAAAATACTTCACGGGCTTCAGACGAGCCGCTAAGCCAATAGCAGGTAAGATACCAACAGCGCCCGAAAGAATTTCGTAAACCGGTTGCATATCGGATCTTTGCGTTGGCCTTCCTGTTGGGTTCGGCATCGGAATTCATCAACTGTTCAAGCTGAAGCATTTCCTGCGCAAAGCGAAGTTTGTAATCGTCCTTATCGGCGATATAGTGCTTCTTATCAAACTGATACCGGAACGGATCGAGCCTGAAATAGCCCTCCTTGCCTAAATTAGTGCGACTCTGGTAGGCTGTAGAAACCTTGGACAACCAACGGACGGCTTCACCATAATTCATTTCCCTCAAATAAAGGGTGCCGACAATGTCGCAGATATAATCCGAATTGACATAGCTTCTGCTATTAAGAAAGGTATCAAGTTCTGTAGTCGGTTTTTCAATTCTTGTTGCGTAATCAGCCGCTTCCCGGGCCGAAACACCGTCAATCATATCGAAGAATTGGTTGTCATAATCAAACCAATTCTTCTGACTCCACGATTTTCTGTAGTCATCAAACTGAATGACTGAATTGTAACATTCAGAATCTTCCTCATCGTTGTAGCCGTAATGATAAGCTGCATATAAGGATTGAATCTGCAAAATCCTGTTGGAAGCATAGTTGGCAAGCTGCAGGGCGAGTGTTGCATTACCGTTCTTAAGCATTGCGGGACAGACCTTTCCGAGAAGAACTTTGCGCGTAACATCTTGCCAGAAATTGAAAGTGTAATTCTGCTTGTTGTCATATTGCCAGTTGCTACCGGGAACAAGGGTGTCAGTCTCTTTCAACCTCTCATCAAGCCACTGTAACTCCTTAAACAGTTTCCTGCGATAGCCGGCGCTATTGTCGGCATAGGTTGCATCCAAGAGAAAACGGAATGACCTGATTGATTCTTTTATGAAAGGTGTTGCTTCCGAGTGCTCGGCACGGTTAAGCCACTGATCTGCCGCAGAGTAGTCATTATCAAGATAGTAAATATAGGCCAGCGTATATTGCCACATTGCTTTACAGCGACAATCGGGCGAGGCGATCACGCGCCTCGCAAACTGTTTCAATTCGTTATAAAACACAGGTTCGTCGTCATAAACCAATGAATCTCCTACCCAGTGAGCTTTAAGATATACCGGATTGTGATATTCCGCCTCATCTACGTCCTCAAAGTAGCGGGTGTAACTTTCCCGATCTCTGATATAACCCTGCAACTTGACACTCAACAAGGGCGAATTGGGAAAACGATTGAATATATATTCCAGTTCCTTAACTCTTGAGTCGGTATAGCGCGATTCAACTTCAGCGTCGTTCCAAGCTTTGAGCGCTATCAGAGAGCCGATATCCTGGCTGCGGGTAAAGAGTTGGATAGCCTTGTCACGGTTTCCTTCACGCGAATAGGCACCTCCTACATAGCTCGCAATCATGTCGGTAACAATATTCTCCGGATAGTTGCAAGCCGAGGATTCCCATAATTCAATACACTTCCCGAATTCTTTACGGGCAAAGTATAAGCGCGCCAGTTGCAATGCGTAGCGATCAGCATGTCGTTGGCCTTTATATTCAATACATGCTTTCAGCAATTCATTAAGCCTCTGATGCTCTTCGTCTCCGTCGTAAGCGTAATACCATGGGTCGGTCATAAAATTACGGACTTCCTCTATCTCCTTGGCAATCATAATATAGTCCATATCCTCCTTGTGCCCCGGCTGTCCAAGCCACTGAGCGAACTTATTGCCGACCAAAGGGCCCTGAGGGAGCGAACGCAAGTCTTTCAATCCGGCTTCGTAGACCACGGCACGGATATCTCGCAAAGGAATGTTACTTGACGTGATTTCTTGCCACAAAAGGCAGTTCTCGTCCTTCTCATAGCCTTGAAAACGACAGCCTTCGTGCCACTGACGCTCGAGGTCGGGAGAACAACACCTGAACATGCGGATAAGTTCCGGTTCGTAGGGAGGGAAAGGGCCACAGGCCTTCACGTCGGCTGGCATAAAGATTGCAACAGCACTAATCGCGAGAATATATTTTATTGATTTCATTATCGGTATAATGTGAGAGTTGTGTTTCATCGAGATGATAGAGGATTGTATTGTGAGGCTTTCCGGCCAACAAGCGGTCAATCATGTTTTTTATTTCAAGTATTTCGATGGCCGAGGGGCGTTCAACCCTTATGCGATGACCTTCGAATAGATAATTCGGATAGCCATCCCTTACGTTAGAAAGGTTAACGGTTTCCGTTACTTCGTACCAGCTGTCACCTATTAAATTGATTGCAGGATAATCGGAAAAGTCGGTGCGTTGCATGATTCTGTTAAATTTATACTTGCCACCTTCAGGATAAAAATCAAGGCTCCAACCGTAAGCCGGATAAGCGACGTCAAGTGGTAACGAGTAGTTTGAGGGCCTGTCATCGCGCAAGTAGGGTTCTATGTCTTTCCGCGAAAAAATAGAGTTATCGGTTGTCATCTCCATTAGATTTCCAGTGTTATAGACCATCAGCACTCCTTTGTCGACCGGCGGAGGAGTCTGGACAAGCTGATGTAGCCTTATCGTGCAGCTCAAGGTCTGTGTCGAGTCCATGAGACTTTTGATCTCCTCGCAAAGCTTGAAGAAATAATCACGTGAGTGCTTAGTCCAATCACAGTCAAGCTGCAGCTCCTTAAATTCAAAGTTATTGGCCCGACACATGGCAATTACTCGCCTGAAGATTTTCTCTGCGTATTCCGCTTCTTTAAGTTGCATGGCTTCGATTGCATAGGGCGTGATGTAGACTGCCGGGATAACTTCTATTCCAGCAGGGACGGTATCCCTGAAACGGATGGTAGCCTCGGGCAAAGCGCCATCATCATCTGAAACTTTGTAATCTCGCTCGACATCAAAAAATTTAATATATAACTTGTTAACGCCATGCTTCTTTAGAAATGCACGCTCATCATCGCTCAGCGAGAAAGTTGTGCGCCAATAATATATACCGTTTCCGCCCTGACAACAAGCATCTAATGGAATGTCACGGCAAGCCGGCAATATGATGATTGGCAACCAGGCTGCTAATAATAAAAGTAGTTTCTTCATAGGGTTTTATTTTGGTGCAAATTTCGACCAAAATTAACGCCCGACAAAGTATTTTGCCGGGCGTTGTATGAAACAGGTTTATATTGTACGAAATAAATAATCGATCAGCGCCACACTATATAATTGGTGTTGGGAAAAAGCTCGTTTTGCCTGGAACCGAACTCCATTTTATCGCCTTTGTCGTTGATTGCAAAGCCATAGCTCTTGCCACCAACAAGATATATCGCGTTGCTGACTCCTAAATCGACAAGACACTGAGAGAATTCATGAAAGGTCAGCCTTGCATCGCTCATAATCACGGCAATACGACCGTTGAGCTCAGCCAATGCCTTGCGCAATGATTTCCCTTTAGGTTTATTCTCGACAATCTGGTTGGCGACGACCAGGGGATACTGGCGGAAAAAGTAGCCGTTGGTCTCAAGAGCTTGTTCCAGAAATGGGCTCGCATCAGCAACACCAACTGTGATCTTCCCTCCGATTATGGCACAGAAACCCGACTTGGCCTGGCCCTTGCTGATTAACTCACCGTCCAGAACATAAGCACCGACAATACCACCGTTATCCCCCCGTACATCGGCAGCCTGTACCACGAATTTAGCTGTGGAATCACTGAGAACATCCGTGCCAATTGTAAGCGAAGGGGTGAGATCTACGGGTGTAAAGATAGTTAAGGACACCCCGTTTACGACCGTATCTGTTACCGTTACAAAGCCGGCATCCTGATGATTATCCTCAATAATTGACACCTCGGGAGCAGCATGGCTATCGGCGGAAGGGGAAAGTTGTTGGACGAGCATCTCGACTCCTGTATCCTCCCTATCATCTTCTCTTCCCACAATAAATAATACAATGGCAACTGCAAGGAAGGCAACAATTATCGAAACCACAATCACCGTTATCAATTTAATCTTTGAATTGGCGCCCCGGGGTAATGGGTCTTTGTTACTTGATGAAATAACCCTTATTTCGTCATCATTGATATCGTGTTGATTATTACTCATCGATCTACCTCCATTTCAATTAACTCCTTCAACGACCTAAGCGCCTCGCGCGATGCCGACACATCATGGTGGAATGTCCGGCAATCGGACAGCGTGATCTTTTGGCGTGAAGGATTTAAAAACGTAATATATTGACGATTGACAATCAAGCTTTTACCGATGCGGATAAAGCGGTTATCATTGTCTTCAACGATCTCGGCGATACGTTTCTCGATCTGACCGAGCTGCATGGTAAGGACATAATCACTTCCGTCGGCCGTAGTTATGGCTGAGTAATTCCCATCGGCAGTTATGAATACAACTGCATCGGACGGAATGCGCACTAACTCCGTAGAAGTATGAAATATTAGGTCCTTTCCCATAATGCGGAGGCAAAGTTACAACATTTCAACGGAATTACGACATTACCCGGGACGTGTTGTATGAAACTATAGAAATAATGTGTCAAATCGATGATACGTCGATAAACGACCTATCAATGGGGGATGAAGGCGAAAAAATTTTATGGGTGAGGCTGGCCGGGCGGGTTGCTATATGTCGCTATCTCTTGGCAAGAGATACTTTAGCCAATGCAAAGTTACACAAAATTATTGAATTCGACATAATTAAGCCGATTAAAAATAATCATCAAATGTGATTGTTGACAGCAATCGATCCCTTTGTTTTGCTACCGATTATTCACGATGAAGATAGACTTCTAATTGTCAATACGATACAACTTGTGTGTATCTCTTGCCAAGAGTGTGGGATTTCCTAAAATGCTTTTTGGAGGAATAATTTAGCCGCAACCACTTGGAAAGCACCTGTATAGGCTCGTCCTTGATATCCGAAGCGAAAGTAGACGGAAGGTTGTGAATGTTGCATGGCGAGAGAGTGAAAACTTGCCGTGCAAGAGAGTAAGGTGTATAGAATTATGAACGAAGCAGACATAACACAAGATAACAGTCCGGAATGGTTCGCCATCAAGACACGGCAGGATTTCAGAGCCGAAACAGAGTTCGCACCGATATGCGATGACATCCTCTTCCCGAAAGAATCAGTCAAAACCGACGGCAAGAAGACACGACTCAAGGCAATTATTCCTCATGTGCTGTTCATAAAAACGACAAGAGATAAAGCACTGGATCTGGAAAAAGAAGGGCGCGAACATCCCGAACAGGCTGTACCATTCTGGATCTACAGATATCCACACGATAACAGGATTCAGCCGATACCGCCAAGCTCAATCCACCTGCTCAGACTGCTGACGGCAGCCGACACAACCCGATGCCAGATTTTCAATAAATCGGATTTCAAGGAGAATCAATATGTCAGGGTAACCGGTGGGCCGTTTGAAGGATACAAAGGCTACGTCGTGAGAGTCAAGAAAAACAAGCATGTGGTCGTAAAGATTGAAGGCGTGTGCCTCGTGATGCTTCCGTTTATCCATCCCGACTTTCTCGAGCCCATTGAATGACACGATGAATCAAGCATATACAACACGACCGATTGAGATCGTGAACGTCGGCGATGTCAATTTTAACAAGCTTGACGAGGTAAATGAATATGCAAGAGCTATTTGCGAGACCGCGAGCAGCTCAGGCATGTTCACGTCGGCATATCCGGCAGCCAAGACATTCAACGAGATACGCCGGTCGGCAAAGATCTGGCTTCAGGAAATTGATTCGCGGCTGAAGGAGCTTTCCCCGGCCCAGGCGCTGGAAGCGATCACCTATTACGACATCGTCCACCGCATCGGATATTGTAGTCCGGCTTATCCCGAGACAATTAACCGACACGTCCTGAGGGCTTTCGAGGCTTACATCCACGGCGACACATCCGTCGATCAATATGAATTGTTCCGCGCAGTCTCCCTCGGGCTCAAGCGGCGCGATAAGGCCTATTTCGACGGGCCGCTCGAATGGCACTCAGACTGCCTCGACCGCTGGTACCGCCAATTCCGGCATGGC
>CAYVTB010000021.1:0-20197 GCA_964454365.1 uncultured Bacteroides sp.
CCAACACCAATGCCGCCGTTCTCGCCGAGTACTACAAGAGCATCGGCGCAGGCGTTCAGGTTATCGGCTGTCCCAAGACTATCGACGGCGACCTCAAGAACGAGTGCATCGAGACTTCGTTTGGCTTCGACACCGCCACCAAGGTTTACTCGGAAGTCATCGGCAACATCCAGCGCGACTGCAACTCGGCCAAGAAATACTGGCACTTCATCAAGCTGATGGGTCGCTCGGCCAGCCACATCGCCCTTGAATGTGCGCTTCAGACCCAGCCCAACATCTGCATCATCTCTGAGGAAGTCGAGGCCAAGGACATGACTCTCCAGGATGTGGTGAACTCAATTGCCGACGTTGTCGCTGCCCGTGCAAAATATGGCAACAACTACGGTACCGTCCTGATTCCCGAAGGTCTTATCGAATTTATCCCTGCCATCAAGAAGCTCATCGCCGAGCTCAATAATGTCCTTGCCACCGAGGAGGCTGCAGCTGTTGCTCCCGAAGCACTCGAGGATTATATCAAGAGCCACATCAGCGCCGACAATGCCGCTACGCTGGCTTCGCTTCCCGCTAATGTCGCCCGCCAGCTGATGCTCGACCGCGACCCCCACGGCAACGTTCAGGTTTCGCTCATCGAGACCGAGAAGCTGCTGAGCGAGATGGTCGGCGAGCGTCTCAAGGTGATGGCTGCCGAAGGCAACTACACCGGCAAGTTTGCAGCTCTCCACCACTTCTTCGGCTATGAAGGCCGTTGCGCCGATCCTTCCAACTTCGACGCCGACTACTGCTATGCCCTCGGCTACAATGCAGCATGCCTGATCAATGCCGGCGTAACCGGTTACATGTCATCGATCCGCAACCTGGTTAAGCCCAGCGTGCAGTGGACTGCCGGCGGTATACCCATCACCATGATGATGAACATCGAGCGCCGCAACGGTGCCGACAAGCCCGTTATCCAGAAGGCCCTCGTCAAGCTCGACGGAGCACCCTTCCAGAAGTTTGCCTCGCAGCGCGACGACTGGGCAATGAATACATGTTACATCTATCCCGGTCCCATCCAGTACTTCGGTCCGGCCGAGGTATGTGACCAGCCCTCGCTCACCCTCCTTTACGAGCACAAGGGCAAGTAAAAGATATTATCCCGAATCTCAGCTTGCAAAAGGCCTGCCAGGGAGAGCAATTCAGCTCCGGCAGGCCTTTTTAAAAAACAACATGAAGCTATGATGATCTTGTATCGTATTTACCAGGTGCTGGTGATGATTCCGGTGCTTCTGGTGGCAACATTCCTGGCAGTGGTCTTTACGTTGCTGGGTACCGTCGTGGGCCTCGGCCGCAGCGCGGGCTATTACGTTCCCAAGTGGTGGGCGAGAGTTTTCTGCGCCGTTACGCTGGTCCGCGTGAAGGTCTATGGTCGCGAGAACATCAGCAAGGGTCAGTCCTATGTCTTCGTAGCCAACCATCAGGGTGCCTACGACATCTTTGCAATTTACGGTTATCTCGGTCATAACTTCCGCTGGATGATGAAAAAGGCGCTCGAGAAGATTCCGCTTGTAGGTTTCACCTGCCGCGTCTCGGGGCACATTTATGTTGACACAAGCACTCCCGCCGCTACGCGCGAGACGATGGAGACTGCCGAGAAACGTCTTGCCGGCGGCATGTCGGTAGTCATTTTCCCGGAAGGAGCCCGCACGCCTGATGGCAAGCTGAAGCGCTTCAAGCGCGGAGCCTATATCCTGGCTACCGAGTTCAACCTCCCTGTAGTGCCGGTGACTATTGACGGAGCCTATGCCGTGATGCCCCGCAGCGCGCGGTTGCCACGCCCGGGCGTGATCAAGCTGACAATACACCATCCGATATTGGCCGGTGCCGACGGGCATGACTCGGCCGCGCTCATCGAGCAGTCGCGCGCGGCGATCGCCTCGGCGCTGCCCGAGAATCAGCGCTGATTTTCAACCAGTAAATTATTAAAAACCATAATTATATGAATAAGAAACTTTTCTTCGCGGCAGCCGCCGCTGCAGCTGTAGCTGCCCTGTCATCATGTACCGGATCTCCCAAATTCCTCGGCCAATGGGTTTCAGACGAGTCGATGCAGATTCAGAAAGACCTGCCCTCGGCTGTCCGTGCCACCACTCAATATACATTCGACTTCAGCGCCGCTCCCGAGTCAGATGAAACCGGTCCCGTTGACTTTTCGTCGACAATCGAGATTATCCAGATGGTCGATAACGACACTACTATCCAGATGCCTTATCAGGTCAATGTGGCTGCCACAACCTCGGTTAGCGGTGTGTGGAATCACACTGAGGCCGGGAATAAAGACCTCGTCCTGACATTTGACATGAGCACGCTGTCGGTAGCAGTCGATCCCGACGGTGTTACCTTCTCGGAGGATTTGCTCAACGGTGCACAGCAGCCCGTGCTTGATTCGCTGACGGCTGTGACTGCAGAGCGCTGGAAAGCAGAAATCACTGAGGCAATCAAGGCACGCCTGGCGTCCTTTGCAACTATCCACGACGTTGATGTCGATGATAATGGCAATAATATGACCTTCGAGGCCAAGATCAACGGCGACAAAGAGAAGTTCTCTTTCCGCCGCGTCATCGTCGCCGAGTAAATCATAGACCCACCTCGGAGAGGTGGTGATAATCCAAAGCCCCACACGAAGTGAACGTAGCGAACGAGTGTGGGGGACGAGAATGTAAAATAAATTGAGTCTCGGAGAGACGATGTTGTGATGTTACGATATCGTCTCTCCGAGACTCTCATTTGTATGGTAGTCACTATCCCCACACTCGTTCGCTACGTTCACTTCGTGTGGGGTTTCGGATGATTGGCACATCTCCGATGTGCTCATTGCTAACTTATCTCAAGTCTCTATCATCGTAAACTTGGCCGGTTGCACGGTATAGTGACATCACCTCATCGTCAAAGGTGGTTCGGAGATGATGCTCATGTTGTTGCATAATATAATTAATGACGGCTTCTTTATGATTGGCAGATATGGAGGCTGCGTAGTACTCCCGTGCCCACCCGGCAAAATTAGGGAATCTGCAGTCAGTTTTCAGCCAACCGCTCGTGCGACTTTTAATCTGTTGCATTAAGTTAGATAATGCAACGCTCGGATGTAAATTAATGAGCATATGCACATGGTTCTGAATTCCTCCGATGCGGAGCAGTTGACATTTGTTTGCAAGCAGTTCTTTATGAATAAACCGATATAAATGGTCACAATGTTCCAAAGGAAGTGTTCTACAGCGCTCTTTTGTACAGAACACAATGTGATAATATGCTGATACTTTGCTCATGATAAGCGCAAAGATAGCATCAAATAGCGGTATATACAAGAATCGGGACAAAAAACATTCCCGTCGGCACGCATGCCAACTGCCGGACTGAGCTATTGCGATTTTGGAGCCGAGGGATTGTTATTTCAAGTTGCGGAGGGAGGTGAAGAGGGCGTGGACGGGGAGGCCCATTACGTTGTAGAAGCTGCCTTCGATGCCTTTGATGGCGGCGGCGCCGATCCATTCCTGGATGCCGTAGGCACCGGCCTTGTCGTAGGGACGATACGTGTCGACATAGTATACGATATCTTCGAGGGGAACGGTGTCAAAGTGCACTGTGGTGCACTGGCTCAGGGATTCGCTTCCGTTGAGGGTGGTCAGTGTGACGCCGGTAATGACGCGGTGGGAGCGACCGCTGAGGCGCGATAGCATGGCGATGGCTTCCTCGCGCGAAGAAGGCTTCCCGAGGATGTCATTGTCGACAATAACGACGGTGTCGGCGGTTATCAGCACGTCCTCGGGGCTCTGCAGGCGGTCACGGTAGGCGCGCGCCTTGAGTTGTGAAAGATAGACGGGGACGTCAGCGGCATCCATGTCCGGGGGCCAGGTCTCGTCGACTTCGGCACCCGAGGCAATATCAAAGTCGGGCGCAATCATTTTAAGGAGTTCGCGTCTGCGTGGCGAAGCCGATGCAAGGATAAGATGCTTCATAATCAACCGAATGAAACGGAGTCGCCGGGCCAGATGCCCTTGACACGCATTATTTCTTCAAGGAGTTCACGGCCGACGCCATAGCCGCCTGCAGCATCGGTGACGTACAAGGCTGCCTGGAGGGCGTCGCGGGAGCCGTCGGAGGGGGCGACGGGCAGCCCGACGTAGCGCATCGGGGCAATATCGGGAACATCATCGCCAACATAGGCGACTTCCTCAGGTTCAAGGCCGTTGGCTTGCATCCACTCGCGGAGAACGCTCAACTTCTCGAGCTTGCCGGCGTAGAAGTCGGTGATGCCACATAACTTAAAGCGTTCGGCAAGTCCCGGGGCAACGGCTCCGGAAATAATCGCCAGCTTGAGACCGCCCTTGACGGCATGTACCATCGCGTAGCCGTCTTTCAGATTGGCCATGCGGCGCGGAATCCCGTCGTCGCCGAGAGGAATTGTAGTGGGGGAAAGCACACCGTCGATATCGAAGACGACCCCCTTTATTTTTTCAAGCGGGTAATTAATCTTGCTCACTATGATATTCTTTTGTAATTGCTTGGCTAATTTTCAGGTAAATTTCTCTTTCGTCACCCTCGAGCATCGAGGCCAGGGAATTTACGACGGCTGTGTCTCCGCGACGGGCGGGCCCGGTGAGGGCATTGCGGGGTCCCACAACGAAGGCTTTGTCGACAGTTGCATTGACGAGTGGCTTCACGACGTCGAGAGGAAAGCCTGCCTCGGCAAGCGTCTTGCCGGCGAGCTGAAGGAGATATATCGGGAAGTTGCTCGAAAGCACTCCCGCAAGATGCAGATGACGGCGCTGTGACGAGTCGGCATGATAGACAGACCGGGATATGCTGGCAGCGAGGGCATCAACCTCGGCGAGGCAGTTGCTGTCGGTAGCCTCGGTGAAGAAGGGCACCTCGCTGATGTCGACGGGCACGTCGCGCGAGAAGGTCTGCAAGGGGTAGAAAACAGCGGCGCGGCGGTGAAACGCTGAAAGAGTCCCCAGAGGGATGCTGCCGGAGGTGTGCATCACGAGGTATCCGGCGGGAGGAAGCTCGGTAGCGACAGATTCGACAGCACTGTCCTTGACGGCGATCAGCACGGCGTCAACGTCGGGCCGGATATCTTTCACGGCAACACAGCTGCAGCCGAGAGTTGCCGCGAGCCTGCGAGCCGAATCAGACCGCGACGACACCGAAACAATCTCGCAGCCGGCAGCTTTCAGCGCCGGGGCAAGGTGGGATGCGACGTTGCCGGCGCCGATAACAGCTATTTTCAAGGGTTGCCGTTCCAACTGATTACTCGGTCGGTTTCCAGTTTTCAACGTGGACTTTTTCCCAAAGGAGCTTTTCGGGGTCGACGGGACGACGATCCTCGTCGGGGTACCCCAGGGTGACGATACACTCCACGATCATGTCGGCAGGGATTCCGAGAGTCTCGCGCACGATATCCTCGGCGTTCTCGCCGTCGGCGGTAAAGCGGTTGCGCACCTGGATCCAGCAGGCGCCAAGGCCGAGGGCGGTGGCCTGGAGCTGCATGTAGGCGGCAGCGATGCTCATGTCCTCGATATACATGTCGGTCTTCTCGGGGGAAGCTGTAACGACTACAGCAAGGGTACATGAAGAAATGGGACGTGTGCCGTTGGCCTTGCACTCGGCGAGGCGTTCAAGAGTCTTCTTGTCGTCAACGAGAACAAATTGCCAGGGACGAACGCTCTTTGATGACGGGGCGAGCAGGGCGGCTTCAAGGATGGTCTTCACATCCTCGGCGCTGATTTCCTGATCCTTGTAGCGCCGGATGCTGTGGCGGCGCAGCAATAATTCGTGTAATGATTCCATAATGGGCTTATCGTCGGCACACCCACCCGTCGGGGAATGTCGCGGCGACAGCACTCTTGGCGGCTACCGCTTCGGCAACGGTTCGGCCCGTAGCAGCATACACGCGATAGCGATCTCCGACTGCGAGAATGTCCAAGTTATATTTGCTATATTGATTTAAAAACTTCTCGGCGTCGTTAAGGTTGGCAAGTGAAGCGACGACCAGTACATAGGGATCGTCGGCGCTGAAGCGGGGGGCAACCTGAGAGATAGCGGGTTTTTCAACCGCAGTGCGGGGCTCGGCCTCTGTTACAACGGTCTCGGCCACTTCAATTTCAGGAGCTTCCTCGGCGGGAACTTCACCGGAGATTTCATCGTCCTCGGGCTGATGCTTGATCACGAGAACAAGCGTGGAGTTGTTGTCGGCCGGAACATTGATCACGCGGCGTGATGTGGGTGCGACAGATGCCAGCTGTTCTCCCTGGGCCTGAGGAAGGGTGGTGCGGATTGCCCATCCGAGGGCCACGACGGCTGCGATGGAGGCTGCGATTGACGCGGCGTGGCGCAGCAGGGCGGGAACCTTGCGCGATCGGCCGGCTTCGCGGGCGATATAGGATGCTCGGGCCGCGGGCTCGATATCGAGAGCCGGAAGCCACATGGTTGCCGGCGACAGCCAGGCTGCCGTGCCGGGCTCGTATGACATGGTGCCTCCGGGATTTAAGGTCAAGGATCCGGCAGCTCCAAGTTCAAGAAAACCGTCCCGGCGGAGTGTTTCGCACATAGCGGCTGCCGCGCGGCTTACGCGTGCTGTTGCCGCTTCAATCGTGATCCCGTCGCGGCGCGAGACCGAGGCCGCGAGCAGTCCGTCGGTGCGGTTCAGCTCGGGGTTGAAAGACAAGACACGCGATGGCGCATGCCACAAGCCGTCGTCGCTGTCGCGACGGGCGTGTTCACCGTGGGCCAGGATAGCACCGAGCCAGGGAATTACCACACAATCATGGCTTTGCAGCAAGTATTCTATGTGTCTAATAAGGTCTTTCACAACGCAAATTTACGATTAATTTTTAAGTGCCCCAACTTTTTTTAATTCTTTTTATTTACATTTTTTAGGATTTTAATCATAACTTTGTCGTGTTCAAAAAGATGTAAAATGAAGCGCATAATTTCATTGCTGACCTTCGTGTTGGCGGCCGTCTGCGTCAGAGCTCAGATGCCCGTTGACTCGATATACGACGAAAATCCTTACTTCCTCCTTATGGGAGAGGCCGACCACGCTATCGCTGCCCGCGACTGGAACGAAGCTGTCGCCAGGCTCCGGGATGCAATTGAGGTTGACCCCGTGAACCCGTCCAACGCGCTGGTCTATTACAACGTGGGCCTATGCCAGAGTTATCTCGGCAACGACTCGCTTGCCCTGGAGGCTTATGACAGATCGCTCGAGATTGCTCCGCGCATGTCGGTAGCGCTAATGGGCCGCGGGCGCAGCCTGCTGTCGCTTAACCGTGACCGGGAGGCGTTCGAGGCCTTTGGTGATGTGCTCGATATCGATTCTTTGTCTCAGGAAGCACGATTTTATCATGGCATGATGGCTCTTTACGGAGGAAATGCAGAGATGGCTGAGAGGGATTTCAATGTACTGCGCTCCGTGGCGCCGGACGAGGATGACACATATATTGCACTCAGCACGCTTTATTCACTCACCGGGCGAGAACGCGAAGCCATTCCTTATCTCACATTGCTTGTCGAGAGTCATCCCGAGGCCGAGTATTATGCTGCCCTGGCCGGATGCTATCTCGCGCTGGAACAGCTTACGGAAGCTTCCGCGACCATCCACGACGGCCTCGAACGCTTTCCTGCCGATCCCGAGCTATATTATTACCGTGCGTGGCTCAATCGCGATCTGTACCGGAATGACGATGCAAAAAGAGACGCCCGCAAAGCTGTTGAGCTCGGGGCGTCCCCTGTAAGGGTTTCGGCTCTTTTTGAGAAATAATCAGCGCCGTATGCCTCGTCGGTTCAGCTGTGCCTGGTAACGACGGGCGTTCTGCTGATGGGTCTTGTAATCGGCCGCAAAGTTGTGGCGGCCGGAGAAGTCCTCCTTGGCACACATGAAGATATAATTGTGTTGCGGCGCGTCGAGCACGGCGTCGATGGTAGACTTGCGCGGGATGCGGATAGGACCGGGGGGCAGGCCTACGTTCTTATAGGTATTATAAGGAGATTCGACTCGGAGATGCTGCCCCGTGATACGGCGCAGGGAGAAATCGCCTACGGCATATTTCACTGTAGGGTCGGCCTGCAGCTTCATTCCCTTGTCAAGACGGTTCATGTAGAGACGGGCAATCATTGGCAACTCGTCGCTCTTGTTGCTTTCTTCCTCGACGATTGAGGCAAGGGTAGTGACTTCAACGGGCGAGAGTCCGAGGGCCTCGGCCTTGGCCAGTCGCTCATGATTCCAGAAGTTGTCGCGCTCGGCAACAAGCTTGGAGATTACAGTCTCGGGGGAATCGGTCCAATAGAACTCATAAGTATCGGGCACGAAGGCGGCTACAAACTCCTCGGGTTTGGAATATTTGGCGTCGGTCGAGAGCATCGAGTGCACTGCTTTCTTGATGTCGGCCGGCGAGGCCTCGATTTTGGCGGCAAGTTTCTTGGTGAGATCGTCGAGGGTACGCATATTGGCGAGCGTGACTCTCACGGGTGTCTGATGTCCCTTGGAGATATCGTTGGCGGTGCGCAGGGCACTTGCACCTGGCTCCACGAGGTAGGAGCCGTGGGAGCGCAACGGGTCGCCCGACGCGATGCTCCACAGTCGGTAGACCAGAGACCCGTAGTCGTCGCCGAGCGACGAGGTGAGGGAGTCTTTCACCATATCTTTAGTTGCGTCTTTCGGGATATTGACCCTCACGGCGACTTCATTCTCAAAATGCTTTGAGAGAACCATGAGCGCTGTCACACCGGTGATGGCAATCAGTGCGAAAACGATCACAATCCAGCGTCTTGTTCTTTTCATGATGTATGAATTTTCTGATTATATAACAAAATTCGACGCTTTAAGGTTGCGGAAGCAGCCCTCAGGGAATATAGAGGGGAAGACAGCGGTTGAGATATGCGCGGGCTTCGCCCCACGGAGTGTAAAGGTTGTTGTTGCCGGGCTGCAGAGGGACGGGTTTCTCATTGAGGTCCACGCGGATATAGTAGTTGCCGCTTTTCTTTGCCTTGAAAAGGATAATCTGGAGGTTTGCCGCCATCGGGACAACCTCGAAGTCGAGCCAGTGAAGACCGACAGTGTCAAAATAATTGGTCATGTAGTAGCAGCCTTTCAGTCTCATCAGCGACAGCAGTGGCATGAGAGTCTCGGCGTGGCCAAAGCGGAAATTGGCGACCGACGGGTTGGTTCCGTTTATGAATTCGTCGGTAGTGGCGATAATGTCCTGAAGCAGTTGCGAGGCGATATCGGCGGGGACAGCCGAGATTGTAGTAGCTGTGCGCTGGAGATACTGGCGCAGGTTGAAGCACGACCACAGGGCATTCATTTCCTCGCGCGAGAAGAAGCGGGTAGCTTCCGGCTCAATGCCCATGCAGCGGCAGCCGGCTATCACATAATACTCGGTGATGGCAAGATCGCGGGCTTCGTTATCGTCGGCAAAAGGATAACGCTCGCCGAGGACGCGACGGATGGCCGTGGTGGGGCAGACAGCGTCGAAATACTCCTTGTAAGGTGGTTCCCAAAGCTTGTCGGCGCGGAACTGAAGATAGTCGCGGTCGATGTCAAACGGTCGCATAGTTGCGTTGTTGACACGGCCGGTGCTGGTATTGAAGTTGATGCGGTTGTCCATGCGAGCCAGTTGGTGGAGGAAGCTGAACATGCTCATCATCGAGCGCGGCGAATAGGAGGACAGTGCCGAGACGGAAGCGCCGTTGGTGAAAATCTCGCCGAAGTTGTAGAACAGGCGGGTGGCAATCGAACGCTGCTCGGCCATGCCGAGCGAGTCGAGGGCGCCCCATTGGTTTTCGCTTCGGGCTATGATGAGGTCATTGAGTTTCATGAGCTGGCGACCGGCGGGAGTAATTGTCCCGGCCGAGTCGGCGCGTTGGAGGGCCTTCTGCAACTTCAGGCAATTGGCCGCCGAGGCCGGGTATCGCGAGCCGTGGCGTCCGACGTGGTTGATATATACCGGAACAAGCGAGTCGGGGAAGACTGCCGGATTTATTTCTGTGGGGTAGGGAGTCAGCGATCCGTCGCATTGACGCATCGTGTAGTCAGTGGCCATGGGGTCGGCGCCACGCAATGCCGTGCTGACGGCAATAAAAATCAAAAGCAGGAGGCTGGTTTTTACTTTCATGGTTTGCCCGGTGTTATATATAAGAAATAAAATTGCGACTTGTCGTAAATTATGAGTAAATTTGTCAACAAAATTAACAAAAAATATTTTACTGACGTGCCTGATAAGACAGAATTTGAGAAAATAAAAGAATCGATAGCGCTTGTTGACCGCGAGATCGCGGGCACGGCGAAGCCGGATGCGGATTCATATTACCGCCGCGGTCGCCTTTACTGGCGGCTTGGCGACAAAGGGGCTGCTATCAGCGACTACGAGCGTGCTGTAGCGATAGATCCGGAGTCGCCTGCCGCGGAGGCCCTGAAGCTTTGCCGCGACATCATGGATTTCTATAATACAGATCTTTACAATCCTTAAAGGAGTTCAAGGAACGCCTCCATATTCCCGGCCGACGACGTCAGTTGCGGAGTGCAGCGGGGAAGTACCGATGCTTTTTCGATCGCTTCCGCGATAGCTTCGGGCGTGAAGTCAGCGGCTATGACAGCATTGGGCCTCGAGGAAAGTTGCTCGCGGGCGCCGGTGAAGTCGGTGGCCACAATCGGGGCCTCAAACATCTTGGCTTCGGCGAGAGTGATGCAGTAGCCCTCGTGAATCGACGGTTGCAGATAGATGTCGGCCCCGGCCATGTAGGGGTAGGGATTGGTCTGGGAGCCGTAGAAATAAACGAAATCCTTTATTCCCATGTCGTAGGCGAGGCGGATGCAGGCCGGTTCGTTTCGGCCCGAGCCGACGAGATGCAGGACCGCCTTGATTCCCATCGCGTTGAGACGAGCCACTGCCGCGATGGCAAGTTCCTGTCCTTTCTCTGCATTGAGACGGCCGACGGTAACGATGTTGAGGGCACCGTCGACATGCTTGAACTTGGAGGGCTTCTGCGAATCGCGTTTGATTGCTTCCGGGGAGATTAAATTGGTAAAGGTAACGGTCTTAGAGGCAAGCGAGGGGAAGAGCTTGTTGAATATCTGTCGCCCGAGGTCCGAGACGATGAAAATGCGGTCGGATTGCGCAAGGTTTTTCAGTACAGACTTTCGGTTGACATAGGCCTTGCTGACATCAAAATGAATCCAGGTAGCGCGGCGACGAGCCTTGACGTGCTGACCAACGTAATAATCGAGGTATTCGTGGGGACCGGAATAATTTACCGCAAGGTCAAATTCCATTCCGAGCGCGTCGTCGTTGCGCAACATATACCGGCACATGTCATCTTTTGTTCCTGTCACTTTGCTTTTCAAGAACTTCGCGAACATGCGCAGGCTGCTTACATCGCCGCGCAGCAGGCGGCGCACCGTGGTGCCGAGCGGGCGGTTGATGAAGGCTATGTTGTTGTAATACGGTTCAATCGGGTGGACGTGGACCCATTCGGGCAGGTACTTCATGAAGCCTCCCTCGGGGGCCATATAGGCTGCATGCACCTCAAGATCCTCATGTGGAAGCGAGTCGAGCATCCCGAGAAAAGCCTTCTCGACGCCGCCGACATCCATGCGATGCAGGGTAAACAGAATCTTTTTCATTTCACCGACTCGTTTTTGGATTTCAGATGAAGTTTTTGCATGATCTCAGCGCGCGTCTGAGAGTCAAGTCCCCAGCGCCACGTCGCGCCTATCATTATCAGTGATGAAACGCAGGCAGCCGCAACAAAGCGCAACCATTGAATATCAGTCAGGCATGATGTCGCTGCCGCCGCTACCGCCGCCGGCACTATTATCGCAAGGGGGAAAAGGAGTCCGCGGCCCAGGAATCCTGCGAGGCGAAACTCGGGAATCAGGTGTTTCACGATGGCACCGAGAACGCCGATTATCAGGGCAATCACGGCAATATGCAGTGCATAGACTATCCATGCTATACCCGTTATCTTAAGCAGATACCACATAAGCGGTATTTCAAGCAGGTAGATTAGACCGGTGGTGATACTCATGAGTTTGATACGGCCGGTAGCGTGGACTCCGCAGTTGAGCGTAAAGACAACGAGCTCAGCCGCGCCGGCAATGAGCGTGAGGCGGCAGAAGGCGGCGGTAAAAGGCGGGACTTCAGGCAGCCACAGATTCAACAGAAAGTCCATGCCGATGATGGCAGGGACCGCAACCAGCGATACCATCAGCAGGGAGTACCGCGAGCAGTTGGCCATGAGCTTCTGCATGTAGTCGAGGTCGCCGGCGGCATACTGCTGAATTATCTGGGGACGGAAAGCCGACAGGATGGTGGTGCCAAACTGATTTATCGCACCGCTGACCGTGAGATTGAGGCCTGCGGCGGCATTGAGGACTTCACCGCCGAAGCGGTTGAGGATGATGGCGACGCTCTGGAATCTCAGCGTGTAACAAAGATTTCCGAAGGTGTCGCCGAGGGAGAAGCCCAGCAGATCGCGGATGACGCGGGCCGGTACTTTGCGACCGCCGCGACACTCGGCGAAGTGTTTTCGCGCAAAACCGACATATCCGAGCAGGGTTATCACGGAGACACCGAGCATGAGCCACGCATAGACTACGAGAGTGTCGAAGTTGCCAAACAGTGCCAGAGCCAGGGCGACCCCGAGTTTAAGGAAGGCGTTAACCAGGGAAATCACCGCCAGAACGTCCATGCGCTCGTGAGCTATCACCGATGCCATATAGGGCACCTGCAGGATAGTGCAGACACATGCCGCCAGTGAAAGCTGGAAGGTCCAGTTGGCGGCCGAAAGCCTTACCGGGTCGATGACAAGCTTGTTGTTGACATACCATAGCCCGGCAGTTTCGCCCGCGATAACTACCAGGACTGCAATGCCGAGGTGGATGAGCAGGGAGGAGCGGAAGGTGTGCTTCAGCCGTTCCTCGTTGCCGCGGCCCATCTCGAAGTTGAGGAAACGCTGGGTCGCTCCCGACATCGTGCCGTTGAGAAAGGCGAAGATCGTGACGAGACTGCCGACAACATTATAGACACCGTAATTATCGACTCCCAGCATCTCGAGGACAACTCGGGAAGTATAGAGCGAAATGCCCATGGTGATGAGCATTCGCCCGTAAAGGAAGGCGGAGTTACGGGCTATTCTACGGTTATGGGCCTGACTCATTTACGGGATGGTACAGTTTCTTTTTTCGGCTGTTTCAGTGGCGGGAGATCAAAGCCGTCGAGCTGTCGCTTTTCGTTAAGGATAACGGCTGCGTAAGCCAGGCCGCAGAGCACGAGCGTGTCGTGCCTGATCAAGCCCTGCATACCGCTGATACCGATAAAGGCAAAGAGGCAGATTGTCGTGAGGAAAAATCCTGAATAGGGCAGTCGCCTGATAATAACCCAAAGTAATATGAAGAACAGCACATGCAGGATCAAGCCTATGATGCCGATGTCAAGGATAATTTGGAAAGGCACGCTTTCAACGCCGGTGGCGACTTCGTCGGCCATGTCGGGGTTACCATACATGTCATTCTCGATGGTGTATTTGTTGCTCTTGGTGAGGTCGCGGCTCAGGAACCCGAAGCCGGTCCATTCCTTATCCATTCTCAACAGAAGATCCATCTTGGGTATAATCTGGGCGCCGCGGCCGGTACCGATAGCGGCAAGACTTTCCTCGTCGGCATTGTTATTGGCGAGATCTATGAACTGGTCGATCTGCGATTTGAAGCGCAGGGTCGTCGTGCGGGTCTGAATACCGTCGGCACCTTCTTGTATTGTAGTCGGCAAGACTCCGTCAATGAAATATAGCGCCACGCCAACTACGGGCGCCGCAAGCGCATAGAGCAGAATGGTGCGCCGCGAACTTCTGCATATGAAATAGCCCGCGAAGAAAGCCAGCGTGAAGGTAAACGTGCGCGAAACCATCATGCCGCCGATCAGGAGTCCCCATTGCCACCACGAAAGCTTATAGCAGCGGGCAGCGGGGTAGACGATGGTCATAAGGATGTAAAGACCCGGGGGCCAACGGCGGGGGAAAGTGAAGGAGAAGGGAAAGACCCAGGGGTCATAGAAGGTTGAGGTGATGTTGAATGTCTGCAGCGACGGGTCGCGCGGCAGGAAAAATTCTCCACCGAGTATCACAGAGTCAATGAGGTAGTAGGCACTGAATATAAAGCTGTAGATAAACAGCTTACGGAACAGGAGCTTTATGTCGAAATCGCGACCCGAGAATACAAGGAAAGGTACAAACAGATATACGATGCAAAAGTAGGCGCGGAAACCTATCGACTGGACCATAAACGATTCATCGCTATAAGTCGTGAGCCAGATGATCGCCACGAAGTATGCTATGCAGAGCCATGTCGTTTTGCTCAAGATGGGAGTCTTGCGAACAAGAATCATCGCCACGATTCCCAGCAGAAGGGTCAGTATCGACTGGTCGCAATAAATTGCAGACGAGTTAATCAGGTTATAACCGCCAAGAAATATAGTCAGCTGTACGATGAAATCATAGCGGTCGTTCCTGAACCGCGAGAACATGATGAGCGGCACGAAAATGAACCCTAAAGGGAACTCGAGGCCGATCATTGACATTGACAGCATGAACAGCACGGGCCACAGAAGCTCGTCGCGCGTGAAACGCAGCGGCTCTTTTTCAGTCTTGTCGCTGCGGCGCTTGCTTTGTAATTTAAGTGCTGAGGTTGCTGTCATTTTCTGTATATAGTGACAAGCCCGCGCCGTTGCAGGCGGCGGGCTTATCGGATATGAAAAGTCAGTTTAATAGGCTGCTGTTCCCTTCTTGTTGCGGTAACCGTAGGTCTTCTTGCCCTTGACGCCGTTAACGACGACGGAGAGCTTCTTCAGGCGGTTGTCTTCATAGATTTCCTCTATGAAGTCGACATCCTGGACCGAAGTGACGTTGATACGCGAAACATAGATGGTGGCGTCGGAAACGCGGTTGAGCGAGAAGGTATCGCTGACCATGCCGACGGGTGCACTGTCGACAACGATGTAGTCATAGCGCTTACGCAGCTCTGTAAAGAGATCGTCGACCTTGCGCGAGGCAAGCAGTTCCGAGGGGTTGGGAGGCACGGGACCTGCGACAATCACGTCGAGCGAAGGAATGTCGGGGACAACGTTCTTGTTTATGATGCTGTCGAGGGTCATGTCGTTGGATGCCAGGTACTGTGTGAGGCCAAACTTGGGATTGATTCCCAGGTAGGAGGCAAGCTTAGGAGCGCGGATGTCCATGCCGACGAGCAACACTTTCTTATCGAGAAGAGCGAGCGTGGCGGCAAGGTTGATCGAGATGAATGTCTTGCCTTCGCCGGAAGTAGACGACGTGAGAAGCACCACCTTGTCGTTGGCTTCGTTGAAAATGAACAGCAGGTTGGCACGCATGAGACGGAAGAGCTCGGTTGCCGACGAGGTGTCGGTAGGCGAAACGACCAGGTGACGGCCCGAGTTGTCGGTGCACATCTCGCCCAGGACCGGGGCCGACAGGCGGCGCTCAATCTCCTCGCGGGTCTCGACGCGGTTGCGGATAAGCTTCAGGATGTACAGGTAAATCGGCGGCAGGCACAGGCCGATGAGGAATGCGAGCAGAAGGATAACTCTGTTACTCATTCCGAGGGGTTTCTTGAGCGTATAGGGCTGGTCAACGATCAGGCCCTTGGGCACAGCGTTGGCCAGGAGCATGGCGTTCTCTTCCTGGCGCTGACGCAGGAAGATGTATAGCTGCTGCTTGACCTCGAGCTGACGCTTCATGTCAACAACGGCTCTCTGCTGGCCGGGAACGCCACCGAGGCGACCGCTTGCCTGGCTGAGTTGCTTGCGGAGATCCTTGACCGTGATGCTTACGCTGTTGTACTGCTGGTGAACGGTCGAGATGATGCTCGTGCGCATGGCTTCGATTGTAGCGTCCAGGCGGATAACCGTGGGATTATCGTTGCTGACAGTGCGCAACATGTCGGCACGCTCCACGAGGAGTTTGTTGTAGTCGTTAATGACTCCCGAGAGGGCATCGGACTCGGCCATTGAAGGGATGATTTCGTAACGGTTGGCAGGATTGTCTACAAAGTCGCGGATCATCTTCAGGATCTCGAGCTCTGTCTCGGCCTTCATTAGGGACGCCTCAACGTTGCCGCGGATGCCGGTCTGGTAAGCAGCTTCTATCTGGACATCGATAATGCCGTGATTTTCCATGAATTGCTGGATGTCGCCTTCGGCCGATGCGAGGTCGGCACCGAGGAGGTCGAGACGGTCTTCAATGAAGGCGGCGGTCTTCTTTCCCTGGATGTTTTTCTCAAGGATACCGCGTTCATTGTATTTGTCGATGATTTCCTGGAGGATGGCTTCGCCCATGGCGGCATTCGGCGTGTTGATGCCGAGCTCTATAACGTTGGATTTCTTGTTGGCGATTTCGCTGGAGATTTCCAGGGCGAGGTCTTCAGCTGCAGCGTGGTAACCGGTCACGAGAATATTGGATGTCACATCCTTGTCAGTGGGACAGCTCGCGGTGCGGTCAACCGTGAAATCGCCGAAATTGGTGTGGAAGGTGTGGGGGAGCTTTATATCGCTGACGTTCTCGATTGTACCGTATTTACCCTTGATCTTCACCGAGGCGAGGCCGTCCTTGTTGAGCTTGACCTTGAAGGTAAGAGTCGACTTGAGGGTATCGACAATGCCGGCGGCAGGATAGACGTCGATGGGGAAGTTGGGGTAGGCGAGCTCGGTCTTCAGGAAACCGGTGCGCACATAGTGGGTCTTGTTGAGACCGAGATCGCGCACAACGTCGCGATAAAGGGAGTGGGAGGAAATCACGAAGATTTCATCATCGACATAGCCGCTGGAGCCGAAAAGCTCGCCGAGGCCGCCCATCGCCATCAGAGGATTGGAATCCTCCTGCTGGATGAGAAGATTGGCGCGGACACCGAATTTCTCCTTGTGAACTCGCGAATACAGGAAGCCGAGGGCCACGCAGCACACAACGGAAATTACAAACAAATACCACTTGGAGATATAGGTCTTTATAGGGCCTCTCAGATCGATGATGTCTGAATGATTCTTTTTAGCCATGATACGGTATAAGAGAGTCGGTGATTACTTGATGGTCAATGCGATAACAAGAGATGCTATCACGGAAGCGGCGCTGACTACGGTTGAAATGACGGTGAGCTTATAGGCGTTGTCCTGATTGTAGCGGGAGTTGGCCTGGCGTATTTCGTTAGGCTCGACGTAGATGTAGTCGTTCTGCTTGACGTAGAAATAAGGTGAAGTCAGTATGTCGGATGAATTGAGGTCGAGGTGGGCAAAGGTGCGGGTGCCGTTTTCTTCGCGGATAATCAGCACATTGGAACGCTCGCCATAGGGAGTGAGGTCTCCTGCGGCACTGAGGGCATCGAGAATCGAGAAACGGTTGCGGTTAACTTTGATAGTGGCGGGTTTCTCGACTTCACCGGCAACAATCACCTGGAAGTTAATGAGCTGCACGCGCACGACAGCATCTGCAACGTCCTTGTGGACAATTTCCGAGATCTTATCTTGAAGAGCCTCGGTCGTCATTCCTTCGACATGAAGCTTGCCGATTACGGGCATGATGATATCACCCTTGGAATCAACAATGTAGGTCTGCTGGCGGGGAGTGGTGGACAGCATCAGATCCTCGCGGGTAGCGGGATTGGTCAGGGGAAGGTTGTAGTGGACGGTAGCCTCGGGATAGGAGGAGGTGATGGTTATAAGGAGCTCATCATCAGGCTTGATTTGAGTCGAGTAGTCTGCGGGCTCGATAACACCTTCTTTGATCTGAGATATGTCAGTAAAGTAGGGTAAAACTGTCTTGGGTGATGAGCATGAAGCCAATGTCATGGCTCCGAACACAACGAAAGCGAGGGTCTTAAGTTTCATTGTAGAATATTCTTTTTCTAATTGCAATTAGATGATAAACGTAGACAGAGTGAAAATATTGTATGAAATGTAAACAATTTTTAATTCAGGCACCTGTGAGAATCTTTGACAGGACCCGCGAGGGTTTCAAAAGCTCGATGAGACCGCATACACAGGCCGTCACCATCGCGGCTATGACCGCGGCGGTCAGCGCGAGCGGAACGAAGCCGGGACACAACGGGCCAATCCAGGTTTCCACCTGTTGCAAGGGGAATAGAAAGAAATAGTGCAACAGATATATCGCAAAACTGTTGCGGCCAAGGTAGGTCCATGTGCGCGCCGCAGATCCCGGGCCCTCGGTCCGCGAATATTGTCGGTCGCTCCAGGGTTTGAAAACCGCTTTTGCGATCATTGCAAGAGGAACATGGCTTATGAGGCGCACAATAATAATTGTTAAATAGCGCACCTCGTTCTGGTAGACCTGCACGCATAGACAAGCGCAGAGAACAAGGATTGCAGCCGTCATGGCGACATTGTTTTCAATCAGGCGGTTGAAGCCCTCGCGATGGCGGCTCGCAACGACGCCCACCATGAACGGGAAAAGGTAACAACCCACTTCCAGAACCTCGAGCGGCGTGGTGACCGTCTTGGCTGCCGAGGAAATTCCCATTAAAATGACGCAGGCTCCGAGACCGACGGCGAGCGTGGCAGTAGCCTTTCTCGCGCGGCGGAGCAAGGGGAGAAGCAGGCTGTAGACTACCATGATCTCAAAGAGGCAGATGCCAAACCAGTAGCCCATTTTCCCCGAAGAAAGCCAGAACTGTTGGAATGTGACATCTTCTTTTACAAGGCCTAAGGAAGGAATAACAAGGAAATAAAGACTTCCGGTAACCGCCGTAGGTACAATCAGTTGTATAAAGCGGCGCTTGAGGTCAGGGGCCCTGAGGCGACCGTCGGCATCGACCTTGGCCGTGAACCAGCCGCTGATGAAGAAGAAAAGCGGCATGTGGATTCCGGCTATCAGGCGCGCCGGCACGCAATCCCTCATGTTGTCCATGCACAGGATGAGCGTGTGGCCCATGACTACCATGAAGATAGCGATGCCCTTGAGAATGTCGAAGTGATAAAGTCTTGGCTTCATTCTTGATAAAGCCCCGGAGCAAACGATTGCCCCGGGGCAGAAAGATTACTTGAGAGTGGACCGGCGCATCAGTTAACGCGGAAACGGTCGATGCCGTCGCGCATGTATGCGACTGCCTGGTTGGCGGCCGCGATGCCGGCGTTGATATTGGCTTCGGCGGTCTGCGCGCCCATTTTCTTGGGTGTGAAGAACACGCGGCCGGGGAATTTGCTTTCAAAAGCCTCGGCGTCGGCGGGACGCACGTCGGCTACATATTTCAGGTCGGGACGTTCCTCGAGGATCTTTGCGAGGGATTCCTCGTCGATGACCTCCTTGCGGGCAGTGTTGATGAGCACGCCGCCCTTGGGCATGAGACTCACAAGTTTTTCATTGATAGAGCCTACGGTCTGGGGCGTGGCGGGAATATGGATCGACACGAAAAGATTGTTGCTGTAGAGCTCCTCGATGGAGTGAACGGGCTTGACGCCGGCCTCGATCATCACCTCGTCCTTGCAGAAGGGGTCGTAGGCTTCCACTTCCATGCCGAAGCCCTTGGCGATGCGGGCCACGTTGCGGCCAACCTGTCCGAAGGCCTGGATGCCGAGTTTCTTGCCCTTGAGTTCAAAGCCCGAGGTGCCGGCATACATGTTGCGGGCCGCCATCACGGAGAGGCCGAAGACGAGCTCGGCCACGGCATTGGAGTTCTGGCCGGGGGTGTTCTCGACGATGATATTGCGGGCCGAGGCGGCTTCCAGGTCGATGTTGTCATAGCCGGCGCCGGCGCGGATTATGATCTTGAGGTCGGGGGCGGCGTTGATGATTTCGGCGTCGATCTTGTCGCTGCGCACTATCAGGGCGTCGGCGGTAGCCACGGCGGCGAGGAGCTCGTCGCGGTTGCCGTAGCGCTCCAGGAGTTCCAGCTCATAGCCGGCGGCGCGTGCAACCTCTACGATGCCGGCGACGGCCACGGGCGCGAAGGGCTTCTCGGTTGCTACGAGTATCTTGTTCATGTGGTATCGTTCTTAGAGTTTGTATTCAAAATCTTTCATAGCTTCAATCAGGACCTCGACGCTTTCCATGGGCAGGGCGTTGTAGAGCGATGCGCGGAAACCGCCTATCGAGCGGTGGCCCTTGATGCCTACGATGCCGCGCTCGGCGCAGAACGACACGAAATCGG
>CAYVTB010000022.1:0-19262 GCA_964454365.1 uncultured Bacteroides sp.
CCCAGATGATGGTCTCGGAAGTGGGTCGCACGATGAGCTCTTCCTCGAGGCGAGCTTCGGGATCGACGACCACACCCTTTCCGTCGGGATCATTCTTGAGACGGTAGTGTGTCACCACGGCACATTCCTTGGCAAAGCCTTCAACGTGCTCGGCCTCGCGGCACAGGAATGACTTGGGAATCAGGAGGGGGAAATAAGCGTTCTTGACGCCCGTTTCCTTGAACATGCGGTCAAGAGTCTGCTGCATTTTTTCCCAGATCGCATAGCCGTAGGGCTTGATAACCATGCAGCCGCGTACTGCCGACTGCTCGGCAAGATCGGCTTTAACGACAAGTTCATTATACCACTGTGAATAGTTGTCCTGGCGCTTGGTCAGTTGCTGTAGTTCTATTGCCATAATATCGTAAGTTCGGTTTATATCTAATTAATGTGCAAAATTAGCAAAAAACTCCGATTTTATGACTCATAGAACTACAAAAATCAACTATTAAAATCATCAGCTGCCCAAGGGGCCGAAGTTGCTGAGGGGATTGCCGGGCTTGGCTGCTTCCATGAGCTTTTCGGAGAAGCTGAACGAGGCAGCATCAGTATCGGTCACGACCGAGAGCAACGCGGGACCATCGGCAGCGAGCCAGCGCTTCATAGCGTCTTCCAGAGCAGCGGGATCATCGACCGTTTCTGCCTGAAAACCTATCACTTCGGCCATCTTGCCAAAGTCGGGATTGGTGAGATTGGTTTCATTAGGCGTGAGACCGGCCATCTCCATTTCCCACTTCACAAAAGCGAGGCTGCGGTTATCGGCAACAAGAAGCTTTACAGGGAGCTTATATTGGATAATTGTGAGTAACTCGCCCATCAGCATCGAAAAACCACCGTCGCCACATACGGCTATAACCTGGCGGTCGGGACAGGCAAATTTGGCGCCTATTGCCATAGGCATGGCATTTGCCATTGAACCGTGGGAGAACGAGCCTATCATCCTGCGGTCTTTCTTAGGTGTAAGATAATGGGAAGTCCACACGTTGTTCATGCCTGTATCGACTGTGAAAACAGCATTATCATCGGCCAGTCGATCGAGCAGACTCAGCATGTACTCGGGTCGAACAGCGCCCTTGGCACCGGGATTTTTAACCGGTTCAGCAAACTTGTCTTTGATTGAAGCGTAGTCGGCCAGGGCTTTGTCAAGGAAAGTGGTATCGGTCTTGGCGTTCACCTTGGGAAGGAGTGCCGACAGGAAAAGACCGGCATCGGCACGCACGCCGACATCAACTTTAGCCTTGCGACCGAGGCGCTCGGCCCTCACATCGACCTGGATAATTTTCTTATCTGTAGGGAAGAATCCGGGATAAGGGAAATTCATGCCTATCAGCACAATAACGTCGGCAGACGCGATAGCCTGCTCGGCCGACCACATTCCGAGATAGCCCATGTGGCCGACGTAGTTCCTGCACTTGCCCATAAGCTCAAGCTGGCTCTTATAGGTCGTTCCAACGGGTGCATTAACCTTCTCGGAAAGCTCGTTTACGAGGTCGGCAGCGTTCTTGGCTCCGGAGCCGGCAAAAATCGCGACGCTACCCGCCTCATTGATAAGCCGGGCTGCGGCGTCGATGTCTTCGGCCGCGGGTTCCGGAAGCCTGTCGGTATAGATAGTCGTTGTAGTGGCGTAAGAATCTACCGCAGGTTGGCCGATGACATCAGCCGGCAATCCTACTATGCCGACGCCGCCGCGACCGATAGCTTCCTGCATGGCAGCCTGCAACATGTGGGGGACTTGTGTCGGTGTCGTAGCCATTTCGTTATATACGTTGCAATTGGAGAACAAGAGCGTGGGGTTGGTCTCCTGAAAATATTCGGTACCGAACACGGCCGATGCACATGTTGATGCAATAGCGAGCACGGGAGCGTTACTGCGCTGCGCGTCATAAAGGCCATTGATAAGGTGAACGTGACCGGGGCCGCTGCTACCCGCACAGGCAGCCAGCTTGCCGGTCAACTGAGCCTCGGCACTCGCGGCAAACGCGCCTGATTCCTCATGGCGCATGTGAACAAACTTGACTCGACCATCCTTGACAAGTGCATCGGTGAGATCATTAAGACTGTCGCCCGTGATGGCGTAAATATGTTTCACGCCGGCATCGGCAAGCATTTCAGCTACCTGGTCAGCGACTTTTTTGGGTTGTTTGGGATCCATGTTACATTAAATGTTAATTACTTAATGTAAACACTATACCCCTCGGCTTTGTTGCAGTATTGACTTTAATATCAGTCTCTCTTTTAGTGAGTGGCAAGATACCAGCGGGTCTTGACTTTGCCTGCCGCAATCGGATTTACACTCGGATCTGACGTCGTTATGCCTGAATAACGTTTGATCTCCAGCGGGCCTTGAACGGCTGTAAAAAATTTTTCAGTATTAGTTTTGTAAGGAATCAGACGACTGAGCGTTGATCGGAATTCAGCTTTCAGGTTTTCAGGAGCTTGATTCTGCTCAAGGAGCATATTAACATAATCACCATAATCATAGAAGATTGTCGGCGTATAACCGTCCAAATTCTGTAATTGGGATCTTCCGGTATCATCAAATGTAAATGAGCGGTTGATTTGCCGCATCAAAGCTGCCATTTCTTCGATATAAGACAAGTCTGTCACAGATAGCGTTCCCCATGGATAGGTATAATTGGAATAAAATTTATAGAACTCATCACAGACAGCCTTGTAATCGGGCGTTCCAAGAAGATGCTCACCCATTGTAGCATAAGGCATACCATAAGCCATCACCTCGCAAGTAGATGCAATAAGATAGTCGGCGACGTCCTTTAACTCGTATGCTACTTCAATAGTCGACATGTAGCAGTCGTCAAAAAGGATATATTCCATCTTAACACCTGTATTCTCAATCGCTGCCGCCAACGTTGAAATTTCGGTCTGATGCTCCGAAGTGGTTCCTCCGAAATAACGAGTCAGTGGCACATCTTCATATTCCCAATGTAACTTTTCCCTCGAGCGGCGTGGAGTACCTGCATTCACGGGCAACCAGCCCATCCCGTGACAGCCTATTATCATCGAATATCTCTTAGCCGGGGCGAAGGAGATTACGTCGTTAAGAATCTCGGTAATACCTGTTTCTGTGGTGACTGCCGGCGATGAATATGTTTTCAGATCGACACGTTGACACGCCCCTTCGTCAAATGTTATTTCAAACAAGGAAGCTTCAGCGGAAGATGTGGAAATAAACACGATAACCCGTTCATTATCAATCCCGCCCATCCGTTCAATACAGGCCTCCATATCCCTGATATTCTGGTAGAAGTAACCGGTGAGATTGGAAGACCAGGGCATATATATGATCAATGTCTTCCCGTTGGAGATTTCAGCCGAAGGAAAGGGCTCGTCTGAATTACTGCAAGAAACAAGCAACCATAAGGGTATCAGAAGTATAAATAGATATTTTTTCATTGCGGAATCATATGGAATCCAAATTTACGATTAAAAGATGAATTCTGATGTAAGATAAACAAGAAATCGCCTTAATTCAGGCGATTTCTCAACATATGTTGATGTTCCGGGAATCTTATTTGATCTTCACTCCGGATTGGCGAAGCAGCTCGGTATCGGGAACAATGATGAATTCGACTCGACGGTTAGTTGCACGACCGGCCATTGATTTATTGGGAACGAGAGGTTCGTCGCGACCGAGACCATAAGGGACAACGTTGGTTTCCTGCTCGCGGGCCAGCTGCCACAGATAGTCGTCAATGGCATTTGCACGGGTCGCGGTGATTGAATCGGCATACATGTCGTCACCGGTATCATCAGTATGAACTGTTATGAGCATCTTATATTTACCTGGCTCGCGCACGACCATTGCAAAGGGCTTGAGAACCGAGGCTGCGGAGGGCTTCAATTCTGTGTCACATGCCGGAAAAAGACGCGAGCAGGGGACAGTGACCCGCAGGACCTCTCCGTCGCGCAACATGGCGCAATCAAAGCCATCCTTGATAAAGTAGCGGCGCAGTTGATCCATGGCACCCTTGATATAAGGTTTAGCCTTGGCAGGGACGGCAGGGGTAGCGATATTCTCGGCGACGCTGAGATCGAGATTGTCGGTCGCGGGCGGCTCATCGGCGGCAGCAACAGAGAAACCGACGATGGCAACAGTCAATATTAAGGCGAGGAGATGGCGCATGGCGGCAATCAGATATCAAGAGAGTTTTCGTAATCGAGATAGGCGGTCACAACAGGGCGGGCATGCTCGGGACGCATGGCGGCCCCTTTATCGCGGGCCAGCATGCGGGTGACATAGGTCACGATATCGTCGATGTCCACCTCATCATCTTCATCGCCGTCGACATCAATATCCAACAGACCGTTGGTCTCGTAATAATCAAAGATCATGTCGATTACGTTAAGAAATTCGTTATCGTCATAAAGCTCGGAAACACTGTCTCCTACAGCCCGGCGCATGTATTTTATTGCTTCGCTTTCGTCAAAATCGTTCATAACAACACAATTTAATCAATTGAGGTCGAGGATGCCCTCGGGAAGATTCATGTCAATAACTTGTTCCTCAGTATCAAGCCCTACGACAAAATCAAGAGCAAAAGGCACATATACCGTTGCACCGTCCGGAGTAGTTACATGAAGAAGGATATTGGCTGTGGAATCATCGATGTGATCAATAACGCCGATCGGCGTATCGCCGTCAACAAGGGTATAACCCTCGAGGTCATAGAGATTGACGCCATCTTCATCGGTCTCGGGCACGTCGGGTAGCTCGGCTGTGAGAGCATAGATTTCGTGACGCGCAAGGGCTGCGGCAGCGGTGTCGGTTTCTATCCCGTCAATCTTGATGAGCCATCCGTTGCCGCGGCTGCGGAATTCCTTGATAAAGAAAGGCACGAAGATGCCGTCGATATCAAGAATAATACAACGCAGGTCGGCGGGGGACAGACCTTCGTCAAGGGAGGCCGAGAGTTCGCCCTTTATACCGTGGGGCTTGAAAAACTCGCCAACAGAGGTTATGTCGCGGCGTAAAATCATTATTTCTTGCGTTTTTTCTTTGAGGGAGAGGGCGCCACACGGTAGTCATTGAGAGCAGCATCCTCGGGGTAGATCTCAATCTCACCGTCGCTCATTTCGTAAAGATCTTTAAAAACCTTGACATCCTCGACGCCTTCGGGATTCTGGGCTGTCAACAGTTTCTTGAGGTGATTGGCAAGGAGCATCGTCAACTCATCGCGCTCTTCGCCGGGCTCCATCGAGCGGACACGCTCGACCATTGCCTCCACAAGATGACCATACTGGCGACGGTGAATCATATTCTCACCTGAACCTACGGGATCGGGAGTGGTATCAAACTCAGCCGGACGAACCAGTTCAAAAGGAAGATCAACGTCAAGTTTAAAGTCGCTGATGACAGCGAGATGATCCCATAGCTTGCGGCGATAGGCCTGCTGGTCGCCCTGGACCGGGAAGAGAATCGACATGGCGTCAACTATTGAACGGGCACAGAGAGTGCGCTCCCGGCGATCTTCAATAGTGAGACAATGATCGACCATATTCTGAATGTTCCTGCCATACTCGGGCAGAACAAGAGGTTTCAAATGATTCTTATATGTAAGCATCTGTAATAACAGCTTGAATTTTTCAATGCAAATTTAGCGAATTCCGTCCAAAGAGCCAAATCGGTCTCATTCGACAACAGCACCGCCGGAAGCCCTACGCGTGCCTATGACATTGATGTCGCCTGAAAGCTTGTACTCCTTGCCGTCCGAGCCGAGTGCTTTTATCACATAATAGTACACGCCGGGGCCTACAATCTTCCCGCCATACCGTCCGTCCCAGCCTTGCGAAGGATCGGTCAGATGAGCGAGTTCTGTACCCCAACGGTTGAAGATGTGACAATCGAAGGAAATTATTGACCGGTAGCTCACCTTCCACTCGTCGTTGACACCCTCGGTAGTGCCCGGCGAGAATGCATTAGGACACTCGAGGCGCGACTCGCCAATCGTTATCATATAGGTGTCTCCGACAAACTCACATGTACCGGCTGCGTTGTTGGCCACAAAGCGGACATAAGTAGTACCGGATTCCGTAAACGTATAAGTAAATTCCAGAGAATCATAGCTATACATCACATCATCAAAATCAGGCATAACCGACATTTCCCAGCGTCGATAAAGCGCTGCATCGGTTACAGCCGCCGAAAAGGTGACCTCACAGGGAGCCGAGCCGCCAAGCTCCGCTTCGACAGGCTGCTCGTTATCGGCATCACGCGGAGTCTGAACGGCGTCCGTGCGGGCCTCTACAGCCTGCGTGTTGAATGTTGAAGACGAGTGAATCTCGCCGGTTCCCCAAGCTGTTGCAAAACGGTCGGGAGTCAGTGTAAAACGTGTGTCGCAAAGGGGCACGCGAGCCGAGACTGTCTCGTGGAGCGAAGAATAGGATTCAGTAACGGTTGTCTCGTAATAAACCCCGTCGGCTTCACTATAGGCCATTGTGGTATATTCCAGTTCTATTCCACGATCCAGTTCCTCGCGACGTCCGTTTATTGTGTAGAACGGTATGGGACCCGCAGGGTTGGTGATGTGCAGATAAACACGGTCGCAATCTGAGGACTCGACGTCGATGCCTTGCACGTTGTAGGCGCAAGAGGCGTAATTGACAACCCACACGCATGTCTGGCGAGTGCCATCGGTGATAATGTAACCCATGTCGTCGCTGCCGAGGGTTATCTCGGAATAGACTGCCGAAGAAGCGTCTGAGGAAATATCTTCAGCATAACCACCGCCTAAGGAACTGTAACGCTGCCATGTAACGGATTGAACGGGACCTACGGGAGTGTAACGTAACTGAGAACCGGCAGCATTTTCAACCACTAATACCGAAGCAAGACCGGTGTTCGCAGCCGGCGTGACAGCGATTGAACGTGAACCTTCTACAGTTACGTTTTGGGCGACTGCCGTAGCCGCCAGCACGGCAAACGAGGCCAATATTGTTAATCTGTTATTCATATCTTAACTTTATCAGGATTGCGGGCAATAAAGTCTTTCCACGAGGTGGATTTAGCTATCTGCGGTTTGCCCGATTCATAAAAATGACAGAGGGCGGCTGCCAGGGCATCGGTCGAGTCGAGCTCAGGCACAAGATTTTCCTCGGAAATCTTCAGGATGCGTTTAAGCATCTCCCGCACCTGCTCCTTGGAAGCGGCACCGTTGCCTGTGATTGCCTGCTTGATTTTGCGAGGCTCATACTCGGTGATGGGTATGTCGCGGCTTAGAGCGGCTGCCATTGCAACCCCCTGGGCACGGCCAAGTTTCAGCATCGACTGGACATTTTTTCCGAAGAAAGGAGCCTCGATGGCAAGTTCGTCCGGAAGATACTGGGAGCAAAGATCCACCACGCGGTCATATATCCTCTTCAGTCTCAGATAATGGGACTCAAAACGGCTGAGCCTCACCACTCCCATAGCAATCATGGTCGGTGTCTTGCCGTTTACGCCGAGAATACCGTAACCCATGATGTTGGTGCCGGGATCGACACCAAGAATCACACGCTGAAAGTCTTTGACATCCGTCATTTTACAGCTGTCAGGGTTGTTGAAAATGCCATTACCTCGCCCTGCCAGTGCTCGAGAATGTAACTGTGAAGACGACTGCCGTGGTCTTCATACCAGGTCTCGATTTCCTCGGGCGAGGAAGCGCGGAGATGCAGGGCGTAGTTGATAGAACCGTCGTGCATTGCCGACTCTATACGGAAAAGCTCGGGATTACGGAAATATTGTCCATCAGCTATGGCCGAGGCGATGAACTCCTTTTCGAGCCATTGAAGAAATTCTTTTTCCTTATCGGGACTGATACTGAAAGTGGTGTTATATAGCAACATATTATGCGGGTTTGTTGGTGAGGCGATTCCTGGCAAAGCGCATCGCGAAACCGACGTGGCGCCGGAGCGTTGACCAGAAGCCGTAATAATAGGACATGATGCGGAAGCGTTCCATCAACGATGCACGCCTGTGGGCAGTCGTGAGTCCCTCATGGAGATAATCGATCAGAACATCATCTATAAAGACATTATGACGCGAATGTTGCAGGCAGCGCAGGCACCACTCGTAATCGGCTGAATAGCGATAGGATGTGTTAAAGAGAGGAGCTATACGCCGCAAGGCGACAAATGCCTGGTGACAGACGAGCATGCCGCGTGCAAAGTCCTTATAGGTGAGATCGGGCGGTGCAGTGAGGTGTCGAGGAGCAACAAAGGCGCCTGAGTCATCTACGAGCCATGTCTGGCCATAAACTACCCCGGGAATTTCGCCGGAACGGGCCGCGGCTACAATCTTTTCGAGGGTATCGGCAGAGTGGAACTTGTCACCGGCATTCAGGAAAATCAGATACGTTCCGGAAGCCATTCCCATAGCCTTGTTCATTGCATCGTAAATACCGTGGTCGGGCTCGGAAATGACACGGCGTCGCTCGGCACCGGGGGCTTTGCTGACTATTTTAAGGGTATCATCGGAAGAAGCTCCGTCAATAACTATATGCTCATAGTCCTTAAACGTCTGGTCTGCGACGCTGTCGACAGTGCGGCCTACTGTTGAGGCCGCATTATAGCACACAGTAACAATCGAAAAAAGCGGAGTATGTTCCATGTCTCTGTCTATAGGTTTTCACACTCTTATCGGGACAACGCCAGTGACGCTTGAGTCGTGATATATCACTAACGGCCCAAAGGCACATATATTTGATGAATATAAAAAATTTGTTGACAAAGATACGAAAAAAGGCGACAACCCGTGCCGCCTGCTAACTTAAATTAACAATATTGGTCTGACGTGAAGTGACTACCCTCTGTCAGTTGGCTGTCACGTCACGCGGAATGACTCTCCATGATCTGTATTCAGGACCCATGGTCTTAACTATACGATGCCAATAGGAATCGCCGTCGCCATGAAGCAGATCGGCAGGTTCTATCTCGGAAGGTTGAACGGCCCAGGTGTCTTCGCGGACCTCCTTCTCAAGCTGGCCGCCGCTCCAACCGCTGTAACCTATGAAGAAACGTACATAGCCATCAACAGGATATCCTTCATTGACATATTTGATGATGCTGTCAAAGTCACCACCGATATAAAGTCCGGGCGCATATTCACGAGCGCCGGGAATGATTTCATCACCGAGAGTATGGATAAAATAGAGACGGTCCTGGCTGAGAGGTCCGCCGCAAAATACGGGCACATGTCGACCCGCTTCCCCTACTCCGTCGAGAACCTGATCAAGGGTGTAATTCATGCCGTTGTTGAGGACAACCCCGGTGGCACCGTCGGCATCGTCATAATCGATAACCGAGATTACAGCTCGGTCAAACCATACTTCGTTAAGAAAAGGTTGGGCAATAAGCAGACTGCCACGGGCAATCGGCCGCTTGGCGGTCGTGAGATTGAAAAAGGTTGTATCGAGGTCTTTCATATCGGCAGGAATTAAAAGTATAATGTGTGTTTTACAATAATAACACACATACCTTTTACTTTGTTCCTGCAGATTAACACTCTTTGCCGTAATCAAAGGACACCGGCCGCGTCGAAAAGCTTTTTATAAAACTCGGCCTTGCGATCAAGTTTCATGGGATAGGCACGCGATGTCGACGGCATGCGCCACAGTCTCACCTCTCGCCCGTCCGGAGCGACCCAGGTCTTAAATTCACCCATGGCGGGAGGTTCTGTCCCCGTCGCGGTTGACAGCGTCTCGGCCGCAAGCGTGCCTGTAGTCGCGATATCATGGCATAAAGGTATTTCCTTCAGCAACTCATAGGGATCGCGCGCTTCAACAACTTCAAGGTATTTATCACTGGCATTGCCGCGCAATCGCCTGGCGACTTTAACCGTGTCGCTCATCGCTATTCCATACTTGGTTGTAAGTGCTTTAATAGCATCAACATCGAAGCTGCGCGTGGCTGAATCGTAAAGCGCTACCGGATCACCAAGTAACAGAAGAGATGCTATGCGCCAGAAGTCATTGGTCGGGTTGGGATAATAAAAATCCATTGACCAACGATGAGCCCCCGGAGGGAATGTTCCCATTATCAAAACCTTGGCACCGGCTGGCAGCCAGGGAGCCCAAGGATGTGTTTCTTCAATTGGCTTTACTGATTCTGTTTCTTTCATATATAAGAAACGCTTGAAAAACCTGCATTATTATATAGCTGAGGTCATTTTTAAAATTTTATAAGCATCGTTTTTTGGAGTGTTAATAATTTACACTAATTTTGTAGTGCAACATTCTGCTTAAGTAACAATGAAGAAAGGCAAGATTATAGTAGTATCGGCACCCTCGGGTTGCGGAAAATCGACCATTATCAAGGCTATTCTTGACAAGGGCGAGGTAGAAACGGAGTTCTCGGTATCTGCTACCAACCGGGCGCCCCGCCCCGGAGAAGTCGATGGAGTCCACTACAGATTCCTGTCGACCGAGGAATTTAAGGAAGCTGTCAACCGTGGTGATTTCGTCGAATGGGAGGAAGTCTATCCCGGCCGTTTTTACGGCACACTTCGCAGCGAAATCGACCGCAAGATCGATGAAGGGCACAATGTGCTTCTCGATATTGACGTCAAGGGCGCCCTTAACGTTAAGCGCATCTACGGTGACCTGTGTAAGACAATCTTCATTAAGCCCCCCAGTGTCGAGGAACTGCGTCGCCGTCTCGTGACCAGAGGCACCGAAACGCCCGAAGTTATAGATACGCGTGTCGGTCGTGCGGAATATGAGATATCCCTCGCTCCCGACTTTGACGTCACGGTCGTCAACGACAATCTCGATACTGCTGTCAACGAAACTGAAAATATATTTAAAAATTTCCTCAACAATTGATAACAACCTGTTGATAAAATGGATACTACCGATAAAAAACCTGTAATAGGTATTCTCGGGGGCTCCTTCAACCCTGTGCATATAGGCCACATGATGCTGGCGAGCTACCTTTCCGGATGGGGCTATGTCGACCAGGTGTGGCTCACCCTGTCGCCCCGTAACCCGCTCAAAGATCCCGACAGCCTTATTCCCGACACCAAGCGCCTGACGATGCTCAACCTTGCGCTCAAAGGGTCCAAAGGCATCGACCTCTGTGACATAGAACTTTCGATGCCGACGCCGTCCTATACAATACGCACCCTTGACACCCTCGCGGCACGCTATCCCAACTATCGTTTCAAACTTGTTATCGGAAGCGACAACTGGGCCAACTTTGACCGCTGGAAGGAAGGCCAGCGCATTCTGGATGATTACGGCGTGATAGTCTATCCCCGCCCCGGTTATCCTATTCCCCAGGGTCATGTCGACGGAATGGAGACGGTTGACGCGCCTACAGTAAATATTTCAAGCACTTTCATCCGCGACGCGATTGCTCGCGGTCGCGACGTAGACTATTTCCTGCCTCAGGGGGTCTATAAATATATCCTCGACCATAAACTTTATCGGTAATGAATAACAACACATTGGCGTTCATAGCTTTATGCAACGAATACTGTGCCGAGCTAGAGAAGGTCTCCGGCACGGAACCGCGAGACTTCCTGGCAAAAATGCTCGATCTGCTGCCGCGTATCTACATAACGGCACGCGATCTGCACACAGAAGGCGCTATTGACGAGGGCTATATCGACCCGGCGCTGGAAGAAGACACTTATGACCGCATAAGGCGCTCGATTGAAGTGGCACTCGGCGAGCATGATACATTCCTGGAGGTTTTCGAGGATGACATGAAATACAGCGATACTCCGCTGGCGGCCAGTGTTTCGGAAAGTCTGGCCGACCTTTTTCAGGTATTTTACAACTTCCTCGAGACCGTGCGCGACGCGCCCGATGAACTGATAGAAAGCGCCGTCGAGGCCGTTAAAGAAGATTTCGGATACAACTGGGCACAGACGCTATGTAATGTCCTTCGCCCGGTCAACGCCATATACTATAAAGAATATATTTGATATGTATAACGCTTACAAAGACCTCGCATCTTTTCTTGACGCGTCTCCGGTAAATTTCTGGGCTGTCGCAACAGTCGCCGCCCATCTCGACGCAATGGGCTTCAAGCAGCTCGACATGAGCGCGAAATGGCAGCTATCGCCGGGCGGCCGCTACTATGTGACCAAAAACGGCTCGGCGATATTCGCCTTCATCGTCGGTCACGGCCCTGCTACCGAGGGATTCAAGATAATATCCGCTCATAGCGATTCGCCCGGATTCCGCATAAAACCGGCTTGTGAAATGGTCTGCGACGGCAATATCGTCAAGCTGAATACGGAAGTATATGGAGGTCCTATCCTTTATACATGGTTTGACCGACCGCTGTCAATGGCCGGCCGCGTGATCCTCCGTGGCAAGGATCCGCTGAATCCGGAATGGCGACTCGTAAAGTTTGACCGCCATCTGTTGACCATCCCCCACCTCGCCATTCATTTCAACCGCGCGGTCAACGAGGGTAATCCGTTGAGCCGCCAGAAGGACATGCTACCCGTTCTCGGACGTGTAGCCGATAAATCTGAGGCGAAAAGGCTCATTCAGAGAATGGTAGCGGAGAAACTCGGGGTTGCTGCCGACGATATCCTCGACTATGATTTATCGCTGTTCGATACCACGCGCGCAAGCGTGGTAGGATTGAGCGGTGAATTTATATCATCGGGACGCATTGACGACCTGTCGATGGTGCACGCATCGTTGACAGCACTGCTCGACACGGCCCCTGCATTATCGGCTGCCACCCGCGTGATGGCCATCTTTGACAATGAAGAGACCGGTTCCGGCACCAAACAGGGCGCGGCTTCCCCGATGCTCGACTACATCCTGCGACGCATCAGCGCCGCTACCGGTGGCAACGAGGAGGACTATTTCCGCGCTGTTGCTTCCTCGTTCATGATTTCGGCCGACGACGCCCACGGCATACATCCCAACTATCCCGAAAAGCAGGATCCCACCAACCATCCCACTCTCGGCGGTGGCCCCGTGATAAAGATAAATGCCAACTGCAAATATATGACTGACGGTGACTCAGCCGCTGTATTCCGTTCTATCTGTGAAAAAGCCGGCGTTAAGTGCCAATACTTTGTCAACCACAGCGACAGTGCCGGCGGTTCAACTTTAGGGAATATCCTGACGTCACAGATTCCCCTGCGTGGAGTCGATGTTGGAGCAGCAATCTGGGCGATGCACTCGGTGAGGGAGACGGCATCGCTCAAGGATCATGAAGACATGATCAAGGCATTCTCTGTATTCTACACCCTTTAGATCAAAGCCTTACCTTATATATCACGTTTAACGGAATTTTAGCATCTGCGTTTGCCTTTTGGCTCAGGTCGGGGGAAGATAAAAAAATTTCTTCTGCCGGCGTCACAGACGGCCGTGTCACTCCGTCTTATAAACAGATGGATGCACGGAAATTCCATAACACAATCGTTCCGCTCTACCGCGAACTGTTCGCGGCGGCCGTCGCCATCATGGGCAGTCGCGACGAAGCGGCCGACATAGTCCAGGACACGATGGTGAAACTGTGGAACAACCGCGACAGTCTCGAAGAAGCGGCATCTCCGCGAGCCTTTGCCATCGCCACGCTGCGCAACACGGCGATTGATGCCCTGCGCAAGCGTCCGAAGGGGAGCACTGAAGATGTCGTCCACGAGCCGGCCGTTCCACCCGATGACGGTGCCGATGTGGAGGCCCTGACGAGTATCATCGACTCCCTGCCGTCCAGGCAACGACAGGTGATTATCCTGAGCGCGATCGAGGGACAATCACCTGAAGAAATAGTCAAGACCACCGGGCTTTCGGCCGAAAACGTGCGCCAACTGCTCTCCCGCGGGCGCCGCAAAATAAAAGAACTTTATATCAAACTTTCAACATGACTTCCAATCACCTCACCTCAAACGACATCAGGCAATTGCTTGACAAGTTTTACGCCGGAGCCTCCACTCCGGCCGAGGAAGCATTGTTGACCCAATACTTCCTCTCTCACTCATCTGATGACGGCTTTGAAGACGACCGTCGACTATTCATTGCCATGGCTCGTGCGCGGCAAAGCATGCCTCCGGCCGATCTCGAAAAGCGCATCGTAGCAGCCACCTGTGGGCGGCGTCGATTTTTCACGCCTGGCCGCGCGGCAGCAGCCGCTGTGATTGCCATTGCAGCCACTGCAGCTACTTTTCTTATTCCACGGCACCACGACTCAGGCGAAACCATGGCGAACGATAACGAACCCTTGTTATCAGCTGTCGTGACCCGGCCCGACACGGTTATTAATTCTGACACAGTGAAGCGTGCCGAGCCGGTCAAGGCTCCCGAGCCGGCAGCCATGAATGCTTCGCGTGTGAGGCAACGCAAGCCCGAGGCTATTGCACAGGCAGCAGAGATTCCGGCAAGCGACAGCGCTCAGATTGCGGCCGCACGCGATCTCATCGACCGCATGCTTTCGGGCAGTTTCACAGCAGTGAGCAGTGGCATGAATCAAGCCGTCGCAACAGTCAAAGCAGTAGATAAAACCGTAAATGCTATAATAAAATGAAAAACTATATTCTTATAATTCTGGCGGCGATGCTTCCGCTGTGTGCCTTCGGCCAGGAACGAGTGTTCAAAGAGATTGCCAAGAGCCCGGGCGTTAATTCAGTGTTTATGGGTAGCGGACTCATGCAGATGATGTCTTCTGCGTCTATTTCAGGCTATGGACTATACAGCGACTATGTCAAATCCGTCTCTCAGCTTGAAACAATCACAGCCGACAAAGACACTCCCGATATCGTCAATGTACGTCGCCAAGCCCACCAGATAATCGACAGGATGGGCCTTGAGACACTGCTTGAGACACACGAAGATAATGAGTCCTATTATATTTTTATAGGTCACGCGGTGGAAAATGACTATATCGACACAATGGTTATTCTCAATGATGACGGAGAGGAACTCAGCATTGTCTATATCAAAGGCCGCATTCACCTGCCGACGCTGATTTCGAGATATGCCTACCTGAGCACAGTGGGAATCTGACAGCTGATTATTAACCGGGTAAATATGACTGAAGAATTCAATTCTTACAAGCACTATCAATTTGTAGATTTCTGGCAGAAACTCTGCGAAAGCGAGGGAGAGTTGCGTCGCTACGAGCGCGGCGACTACTTCTTTCGTGAAGGAGAGATTGCGAGGTATTTCGGTTTCATCCGCTCGGGCACATTAAAATATATAACTTTCGACAGCGAAGGCGTGGAGCATGTGATGGGACTGGAATTTACGGGAGGCTTTGTCACCGATTTCCCTTTCTCTCTTCACGGCCAGAAGGCCCGCACCTCAGTCGTCGCCGCGTCTCCCTGTGAGATAATGTGCCTTTCAACAAATTATCTGAGTGAGAAACTCGCGACGGACACTCATCTTCAGAATATGTTGGCTGAAGCCACTGAAGTTGTCTTCGGCATGGTATATGACCGATATAAAGCATTGTATACCCTGACTCCACAACAGCGTTACAACGATCTTATTTCCAAGCACCCCGACCTTTTTTCACTCTTTTCCCTGCGCGACATCGCCTCTTTTCTGAAAATTACACCGACTCATCTAAGCCGATTGCGAAAAAATATCTGAACTCTGTCACTTATCAACATATGTTGACGTCTAATAAATATAAACGATATAATTTTGCGTCGAATTAGAAAAGTTTATATTTATGAAAAAGATGTTTATTCCAATCCTTCTGTGCAGCTGCGCCATTCAGTTGCAGGCTCAGACGGAATCAGAAGATTCACTGTCAATACAGGAGTTGCATGAGATTGTGGTGGAAGCGCCTAAGGTAATCCGCAAGGCCGACATGGATGTCTACCACCCGTCGGGCAGCGCTGTCGAGGCCTCGAAAAACGGCCTGCAGCTGCTCAACAATCTGATGATCCCCTCTCTGTCGGTGAGCGATGCACTCGGCACGGTGAAAGCCGCCGGCCAGTCTGTTCAGCTGAGAATCAACGGGCGTGAATCGTCCATTGAGCAGGTGAGAGCCCTGCTCCCGGAAACTATCAAGCGTGTCGAGTGGATCGACAATCCGGGGCTACGCTACGGAGGAGCCAACTACGTCCTGAACTTTATCGTTTCCAACCCGACCATCGGCGGGTCTCTTCAGACAATGGCACGGCCTTCATTGAACACAGCCTTTGGTAACTACATGGTAGATGCTAAGTTCAACAACGGCCCGTCGCAATGGGAGGTTGGCTCATTTTTCAAGCTCACCAATAATCTTAAAACCCACCGCAGCTATACCGAGACTTTCACATATCCTGACGGTAAATCTCTCACGCGTAAAGAGACATCTCTGGGCGGCAGATTAAAAAATACCTTTGGTAACGCCTGGGCATCATATAGTTACATTAAACCCGACACAACAGTTTTCCTTGCTGAGTTAGGCGTTTTCCGCAATTTTTCCAATCTTGCCGAGTACAACGGATTATTATCGCTGAGCAATGGCAGGGATGACATATTTCTCACCGATGCCCGCGGAGACAACGGAACCACGCCTTCGTTATCGCTCTACTGGCAGCAGAATTTCGCCAACAAGCAACTGCTTGTCGTGAGCTTCAACAGCTCTTTCTATTTCGGTCGCACTAATTCCGAGTATATCGAGATTCCGGCCATGTTCGGCTCTGTTCCGGACCCGGTCAATGACATTCACACGAGCATCAAAGACCGTAACCAGGCTTATGCACTCGAAGCAAACTATATTAAAAATTGGAGTAAAAGCCGTCTGACGGTGGGCGCTTCCTACACTGCCAATCGCAACCGCTCGGAGTATGAGAACTATGACGGTCTCGTCTTCCACCAGCGCCAAAACAAGGTCTATTTCTTCGCGGAGTATTTTCAACGCCTTGGCAGCAAATGGTCTCTTACAGCCGGCATGGGAGCTCAGTATACCAACTTTATTTTCAAGGAAACCGACGAGGGTAACCATTCATGGAGTCCGAGGCCTCAGGCTACTCTCACCTACTCTATCAACCAGAATCATAACTTCCGGCTCAATTTCACCTCTTGGCAGTCAACACCGACTCTTGCTGAAACCAATATCGTACCTCAGCAGCTCGACGGCTTCCAATGGCGTGTAGGCAATCAATCTCTAAAAACGTCAGACTCATATATGCTCACATTCCGCTACGGATTCAATCTGCCGCATGTTTACGGAACGTTCGGTGTAAGAGCCTTTACGTCGCCCAATGCCATCACACCTATCTTATATTGGAGCGATGACCGTCTTATTACCTCTTATGAAAACAGCCGCGGATTACAGAATCTCTCATTATTCCTTGCTCCTCAAGTAGAAATTATTCCTGACTGGCTTATGCTCAGCGGCTATGTTCAGTACCGCATGGAACGCATGCGTGGCACTGGATACACCCATCATAATAATGACTGGAGCGGCAATATCTCCCTTGCACTGCAGCACTGGGGATTCACGCTCACGGCGCAGTATGTGCGTGCGCAGCGCGACCTGTGGGGTGAAAAAATTTCATGGGGTGAGGATATAAATCTCATTGACCTCAGTTATAACTGGAAATCATGGCAATTCAGCGCCGGCATGTTAATGCCTATTGGAAATTACGATCAGGGCTCCAAGTCGCTCAGCAAATGGAACACGAACGAGGAACACATGCAACCCGATCTTAAAATGCCTTACATATCCATAAGCTATAACTTGCAATGGGGTCGCCAGAAACGCGGAGCCCAGAAACTGATTAACGCCGAGGCTAATACCGAACGCTCCACCGCCGGCGGCAGATAATAGACAGCACACAGTAAATAAATAGAAGCATGCAAGCCCCCGGGAGAGTTTGCCGCGAAAAGAGCGGCGGCTCTCCCGGAATCTTTTCACGGCACGATTTTTGCAACCTGCCATGCAGATATTTTGTTATAAGATTATTGCAAGGTTGCGAAATTTGCAACGACTACTTATTATTCGTAACTTTGCACCTCAATTCTGAACAAGTTACATGAATCCTAAAGATACAGACACCGCTACGCCCGTGATGCAGATTGGGCGAATAGAAATAAATAGCGCCGACTTTGACGCAGCTCCCTCTCCTGATGATCTGCCGCTGCTGGCAACCAGGAATCTTGTGCTGTTCCCCGGAGTCAACATTCCAATCACTCTCGGCAGGGAGGCATCGGTAAAAGTTGCCACTGAAGCTGCCGAGAAACATTTCCCGGTCGGAATCGTGTGTCAGCTTGACCCTGACGAGGAATCTCCCGGTATTTCACACCTTTACCGTTATGGTGTTGTGGCTGATATATATCAGGTCATCGAGCTGCCCGACGGCTCTCGTACTGCACTTGTACACGGACGCGAGCGTTTTCGCATCTTAGGACGCGGTGCGGGCAAGATGGTCCGCGGCGCCCTGTCGGCACGCATCAAGTCTCTCTCCGACTCCCCGGCCAAGAACGAGGCTGAATTTGACACTTCAGTTCAAAATGCCGTGCAGCTCTCGAGCGAGATAATGACCACGACTACAGGCGACAACAGTTTCAAAAACATTGTTGCAGGGCTTGAAGACCCGGTTGATCGCCTGCATTTCATCGCGACTAATTTCCCCCTGGCCGCTGACCGCAAGATAGCACTCCTGCGTGAAGGGAATCTCGGGAGCAGAGCCATAGAACTGCTTGCTTACCTTATCACCGACCGCGAACGCGTCACTGTAGCTCAGGACGTGATGGAAAAAGCCGGCCGACGCATCAAGGATAACCAACGCTCCACTTTCCTGCAGATGCAGCTTGATACTATCAAGGAAGAACTCTATGGCTCGGTCGATGAAGACGATGATATTGAAGCTCTTGAACAACGCGCTAAAAAGGCGCGGATGCCCAAGGAAGTGCAGGCTGTTTTCAACAAAGAACTCGGCAAACTGAGACGTCTCAACCCCACGACCCCCGATTACTCGGTTCAATACACCTATCTCGAGACCTTGCTCGAACTGCCCTGGAGCGTGGCATCTGCGGTCACAACGGATATCAAGCCTGCGCGTGAAGTGCTTGAAAATGATCATTATGGTCTCGAAAAAGTGAAACAGCGTATCCTTGAACAGATTGCTGTAATTATCAATAATCCCGAAGCCAAGGCTCCGATTCTGTGTCTCGTGGGTCCTCCGGGAGTCGGCAAAACCTCTCTCGGGAAGTCGATCGCCAAGGCTATGGGACGCAAATACGAGCGTGTCTCCCTGGGAGGTCTCCACGACGAGGCCGAGATCCGCGGTCACCGTCGCACCTATATCGGCGCAATGC
>CAYVTB010000023.1:0-19124 GCA_964454365.1 uncultured Bacteroides sp.
ACAGTGTTGTTGATGTTCTCGCCGTGCATCTCCGCGAGAGCGAGATTGAACGCCTTGGACGCTACATCAAGGTTGGACAAGGCGAAAGTCGACTCAAAACGATTGAACGTGCGCTCCAATTCGTGAGATGTGACGGGACGGCTGCCGCTCAGGGCCTGTAGCTCGCTCACGAGCAAGTCAACGGCATGGTCGGCAACGTCGGCCGACGCCAGGCGTGCCGTCATCAGCAGCAGGCCGGGGCCTTCGCTGCCCATGATTGAAGCGTCGGCGTCGACAATGGAGCCGTCGCCACCGGCAACGAGGTCGCGGTAAATACGGCTCGAGCGTCCTGCCGAGAGAATATCCGTGATACAGTCGGCCACGCGGTAGTCACGCGTACCGTAAGGATCCATCGGAATCGCAATCGCCACGGCCGGCAGGGGAGCGATACCCTCGACCGTGAGGCTGACGTTTTCAGTGGGAAAAACAGGCGCGGGTAGATTACGCACCTCTATCTCGCGAGCGGGAATATCGCCAAACCACTTTTCGACCAACTCCCGACCCCGGTCATAAGGGATATTACCCGAAATGGCCAGGACGGCATTGTTGGGGGCATAATGAGCGTAAAACCAACGGCGCACATCTTCGTCGGTTACGCGGGCCACATGAGCGGGCTCCTTGCCTATCACCGGCCACGAATAAGGATGTTCCGGGCCATAGGCCATGGGCCTGAGATGGTGCATCAGATCACCGTAGGGGGTGTTGAGGCATTGCTGCTTGAATTCTTCAATGACTACGCTGCGCTGCACCCTGAGAGCCTCGGGATTGAACGAGAGGGCGAGCATGCGGTCGCTCTCCAAGTGAAGGGCTGTTTCGATATTGACTGCGGGCAGGATGTCGTAGAAGTTGGTAAAATCGTTGGAAGTCCAGGCATTGGAACTACCTCCGGCATCTGACAGTTCCAGATCATAGTCGGGAACATTGACTGATCCGCCGAACATCAGGTGCTCAAACAGGTGCGCGATACCCGTTAGCCCGGGATCCTCGTCACGAGCCCCGGTATCATAAAGAACATTGACCGCGGCCATCGAAATGGCCGGGTCAAAGTTATGGATCACCCGCAAGCCATTTGCGAGCGTGTAGCGCAGGAAATCAATCACTTGACAATCTCCATCGAAATGATGCGCACATCCTCTACAGGACGGTCGGCGGCATCTGTCTCGACCTTTTCGATCTTATCGATGACATCCATGCCCTCGATAACCTCGCCGAAGACTGTGTATTGGCCGTCAAGATGGGGAGCGCCGCCCACAGTTGTATAGGCATGTTCCATCTCGGGAGTGAAATGGAACTCGGCAGCGCGTGTCTCGGTCTCCTGAATCAGCGACTGGCGCAGGGCCTCGAGGCCGGCCTGGTCACCGGCAGCCTGCATTGAACGGATCTGCTCCATGTGGGAGCCGGCGAGGGTGTTGAATATAGCCTGTTTCTGCTGGTTAAGCATCTGGGCCTTGACCTGCTCGATGGCAGCGGAGGGCACCTTGCGACCGGTCACGACATAGAACTGCGAGCCCGACGAGCGGCGCTCGGGATTTACCTGGTCGCCCTGGCGGGCAGCTGCCAGCGCATAACGCTTGTGGAAGTGCTTGGGGACGGCGATTTCGGCTTCAAGAGTATAACCGGGATCGCCCGAGCCGAGGCGCTGTCCGGGAGCGGCTGTGCGAGAGTCGGGATCGCCTGCCTGCACCATAAAATCGCCGATGACGCGATGGAAAAGAGTGCCGTTGTAAAATCCTTCCTTTACGAGTTTAACGAAGTTGTCGCGGTGGATGGGGGTGTCGCCGTAGAGCAGCACGGTGAAGGAGCCGAGGCTGGTGTCGACCTTTACCTTCACTGAAGTAGTGTCAGTCTGTGTCATGGTGTCGGTGGGAATTTCGGCCGGTGCCTGTGCGTTATCGGCTTCGGCGCGGGCTTTGCCGCAGGCCGCAAGTGCCGGCATCAGCGCCAGCATCAGGATAAATGTTAGTTGGTTAAGATATTTCATAATTTATCGGGGTGAGGGAAGAGGCGTTTGTAGAGACGGCGGAAATTGTCGTCGCATGCCGAGAGCTCGGCGGCGCGCTCGCTGCAGCCGGGGCCGTAGACACCTACCATCACATCGTGGAGATAGCGGTGTTCGCGGTCTTTGTCAATGGTGGCCGCTACCAGGCGGCGCACTGCGTCGTTGTAGCGCGACGCATCGATCGCATGAAGATAACGGCAAGCCGAGGCCGTGAACTGCCCCGAGCGGTCGACATCTATTATATTGTCGACAAGAGCCTCGAGGTCTTCGTCGATACTCTCGATATTGTTGGCCAGATACTCATAGTTGAGAAGGCCGTCAGGATCTTTTTTGAGACGTTTGGCTTCTTCTTCTGTCATTTGGCTTTCTGTTTGTTGGAATTCAGGAATCTCCTGAGATAGTCAATTATAAAATCGGCCGTGTCCTCCATGGGCATTGCCGAGGAATCGATCGTGAGATGATAGGTCGTGGCGTCGCCCCAGGAGCGGTCGGTATAGAAATTGTAGAACTCGGCACGCAGACGATTGGTCTTGCGCAGGGTGGCGCGCGCCTTGTCGCGGTCCTTGCAGTCTCCGCGGCGCATGATGCGGTCAATGCAGACATCCTCGGGCGCATGCAGGAAGATATTGAGCGTGCGGGGATTGTCGCGCAGGACATAGTCGGCCGTGCGTCCTACTATCACGCAGGGCCCGGCCTCGGCCACGCGGCGGATAAAGTCGCCCTGGGCACGATAGACCGTCTCGCCCGAAGCCCCGCCGGGACCTGTATACCAGGCCAGAGGGTTATATCCCATGCTCAACGGAGCGAGGCCCGAGAGGAGTCCCGGAGCGCGCTCGTCGTTCTTTTCAAAGATTGCCTTGCTCATGCCCGCATGGCTCGCTGCATGGCTCAGCAGCTCTTTGTCGTAGTATTCGATGCCGAGCTTGTCGGCAAGCAGACGTCCAAGCTCACGGCCGCCGGCGCCGAAGGCGCGGCCGATAGTTATCACATAATTTCCCTTGATGGGGTGGTCGTTGTCGGTCATATCGGTTTACTTCTGCGCAAAAGTACAAATTATTTTTCAATACCCCAAGTCGCAGAATGTCATTTGCCGATTGAATTACATTAAATCAGTCTACAAGTGACTTAATTTAAAATCTTACTTTTGCCAACTGAGCTTTCGCTTTGGCAAGTTTATTAACATCTACTGTCATGTCGCCCCTGGCCTCTACCGTTGTAACTGCACCCTTTACCACCCGTCTTTTCATAAAAGCAAAAGACACGCCGTAGGAATCATTTTCTCTGCCGATAACCGTTTTGCACAATACATTGTGGGAGTGCTGCCCGTCCCATGATTCTCCGAACTTACTATGCTCAATTTCGGCACTTAAAACTCGGGAGGCGTGGGCCCAAAGGCCGAAATCCTCATACTTATAGAGAACGACTTTATCATATCCGTCTTCCGGCACACAATCCTCAGCAAGCTCAAATCCTTCAGCTGCAAAGGCATCTATCAGGGCCTGGCATTTCAAGCTCTTTTCCACACCTTCGGGCCACCAATGCCCCGGAGCCTCATCGAAATCCACCCACCTGTCCTTGTATCCCATTGCCCAGGCGATGCAATTGTACACATCGGTTGGCTCGCTCAATATTTTAAAATTTGCATCTCCGGCCAGATCCGGATAGACGTTAATTAAATCAGCGCGATTTACTGCAGTATCGAGATCCATTTGTCGCAAGCATCTTTAATACTAACAAATCCCTCGTATTTAACAACCCCCGGGAATATTAGATCCAGCGCATGGACGAGTTGCGATGGCTTCTTTTTTAATTCTTCCAATATAAACGGCACAGCGTCAACTCCCATATTGACAATTTCCATAAAATAAGCGTTTTTTAGATTATTGGTAGACCGAAAAGCCGTCTCCCTATTCCAATAACGCAGATTCTGGAAGAAATTAGCTGTCTTGTCAATGCTATCTGTATTTATCTTCTTGGACTCTCCATTTTTGGTTACCGCCGAAACAGTAGATGAAAAAACAAATACGGCATCGCCTCCTTTCAGCTCTCTATCAGCCAGGGCCTTTGACGAGCCCCCGCTGAAGGTTTCACTATAATCGATGTTATTGTTCATCACCATTAAGTTTAACTTTGAAAATATATTCAGCGACCAATTCATCGTCCAGACTGATGGAGAAACAATAATCTCCGGCATTTTCAAATATGAGACCCTTTAGCCCGGCGACCACATTGAGTTTATCAACGCCATCAGGTTTCGTTACTGCACTTGAGGCATCAAATACTACCTTTGAATGATCATTTAAAGGCGTGATCCTTAGACGAATTGACCGGAAATCCGATTCACAATCCCTGATGTTAATCTTCGCTGCCAGATAAAAATAAGCTCGCCATGGAAGTTTAGCAGCCTCCACAACATCAAAAGTATCAATTATGGTCAAGCTGCCATCGTGGTCAGATGCATATTCACAAAGAGTGAGAATTTCGGGATTCATTTCCTGTCTAATTTTGGTGTTTTACTCTACTATATTATAGCCTCGCTATATATCAACGGCAAACATTATCAAATTGTGCAATCAATTTATATTTATTGTCAGAATCTAATAGAGTTCATGGAGTTTTTAAAGATAATAAAGAATTAAACTGATTATCTGAATCAATTTAACTTATGAAAATTATCCTCACAAATTTACAACAAAAAAAATTAATCGAGACAAATTATTGATGAAAAAGGCTCAAAAGTTTTGATCAGAGCATTTTTTGAGGTGAGTGTGGGAGTTTCCTTAGACGCCGAGAGCAAATAAAAAGAGGATAGACAGCCGGGAGTCAACTGTCTATCCTCTTTTGGTGGAGCCGCGAGTGGGACTCGAACCCACGACCTTTTCGTTACGAATGAAATGCTCTACCGACTGAGCTATTGCGGCAATTGTCGCTAACGACGGTGCAAAGTTATAAATTTTTCGTCGTTTGCGCGCTAAAAGTAAGCTTAATTTTTGCTTTATCCAGCGAAATTCGGGCCATGGCCGGCTTGGAGACATAGGGCACGACCGAGGTTACGACGACGCTCGCCGAGCCATAGTAGGAATTGGCGCTCTCCTCGGTGTTGAGTTCAACGGGACACAGCACAAAGGTCACGTCCTCGTCGGTGATTTCATCCTTGTCAAGCAGATACTGGAGATAGCCGCGCATGCCCGCGAAGGAATATGATCCCGTCGCATAATTGTAGGCGGCATAGAAACCGGTCTTATTATCGGGAATAGTGTTTTCCTCATAAAAATCCTTCAGCTTGCTCTTGAGCATCAGCATGGCATAGGGCGGCGGGGCTATGGAATAGGTGTTCGCGATAGAGTCGGCCGGAACGTCGAAAGTCACGGTGTTGAGCACGCTCAGGCGGTCGTCATACCGGCGGTAGCTCTGCACGAGCTCGCGACCCGGGAAATTGATTTCTACCTGATAACCGGCGGGAGCGGCCAGGATGTGGTCGCCGTCGGCAACCATCTGCTCGAGCTCGGGAGCGGGAGCATAATGAATATTATTGTTGATAACAACCTCGGGCGTGATGGCAAACCAGTCGCCGGCATAGTTCTTGGTCTCGTATCGGGCCGAGTCGGTGTTGTAGGTCGTCTTGTGATAATAAAGACGCAGCGACGAGTTGGTGAAACCGCAGATGCGACCCGCGCCGTAGCTTGAATTCACATATACACCCTTGAAAACACGGTCGGTGAAAGCATTAAGATCACCGAAGATCGCAGGATCGTCCATATAGGCCTCGTAGAGCTCGCGGCCGAGGCTCAGGGGCATGTCGACAACGACTGCCTTGTAGCCGCGCTTCTTGACAGAATCAGGCTCGTTGAGCGTTGAAGCCGTGTAGACGGTAGATCCGAGCGGTTTTTCGGGATTGTAATAACCCTCGGGGTTAAAGTCGCTGTAGATGGGATAAGGGAGGTCGCCGGTGAGGCGGTATACCTGCAGGCCCATGGGGACGAGCGAGTCGCCAACAAATTCCTTGCTCGGCATCTGGAGGAAAAGCTTCACCGAGTCGATGTCGGCCACGGTGTAGCCGGCGGTGTCTATCGTGAGCGAGGGCATGAACTGCGCAACGAAATCGCTGTAGATGGAGCCGTAGCCGGGAGCGTCGACAGTGCCGAGCAGCTGTGAGAGCGTGCGCGACTGCACCACGGGATTGGCCACTGAAGTGCCGGTAACGGTAAAGGCCGAGTCGACCACAATAACCACCGACTCGTTGTCGAGGACGTTCCCTACATTGGAAGAACTGTCACAGCCCATGGCAGCGACGGCCAGGGCAAGACCCGTCAGCACGGTAGCGATATTTGTTTTCAATTTCACGGGATTGATGGTTTTAAGAGGGAAGCGGTTCACAGTGAGCGGTAGAATTCGCCATAGGCCTCGGCATAGGGCGCATCGCCGGGATACTCGAGCAGCGGCTTGCCGGTGGCACGGGCATATTCAATCAGCTCGGGATCGACATCGGTCGAGGAAATGGCTACAGCGTCGGCGTGATCAATGGCCAGGCGGCAGAGCTCGGCCATGCCGACAGGACCGTCACCCAGGGCACCGAGGTCTTCGCGGCTGATACCGTCCTCGACGAGTTTGTCGATGAACTGCGGGGTAAAAGGCTCGGGGAAGTCCTGCTTGTAGAGCGAGAACACGATGCGTGCGTTGCTGAAAGCGGGATCCTCGGCATAGATTTTCTTGAGATAAAGGGGTGCAAGGGCGCTGATCCAGCCGGTGCAGTGGATGACCGAGGGGAGCCAGCGCAGCTTGCGGGCGGTCTCGAGCACGCCGCGCACGAAGAAGATCGTGCGCTCGTCGTTCTCGCCCGGGTCGCTCACGGTCTCGAGTTCCGAGGCGTGGCGACGGAAGTAGTCGTCGTTGTCTATGAAATAGACCTGCATGCGCGAGGGCTGCAGGGTGGCGACCTTGATGATCAGGGGATGGTCCGTGTCGTTGATGACGATGTTGAGGCCCGAGAGGCGGATAACCTCGTGGAGCTGGTTGCGACGCTCGTTGATGGCTCCGTAGCGCGGCATGAACGTACGCACTTCCACGCCGGTTTCCTGAATACTCTGCGGTAAATCGCGGCCGAAGACCGACAGGTCATCAGCGGCAAGATAAGGGGTAATCTCCTGCGAGATGTATAGCACTTTGTTGAGGTCCATCAGCTGAATGATTTTTGCGTCGGGCACCGGGCCCTTAACGTTTGAATTGTGCAAAGTTACGCAAAAATTCCCGTTCGGGACACATAACTGCCGTATTTTTCATTATTTTTAGCAAAAGACAGCCCGGACGCCACCGATGTCGGGGCGTCCGGGCCGTTATGAAATTACGCTTGCGGGAGCGTTATCTGATCACGATCTTGCGCGATGCAGTGTTGTTGTCGGCGGCGACTTTCACTACATATACGCCGGGAACGACATTATCAGCGGCGAGGTTGACAGTGTTGCCGCTTGCATTGGCGCCGGCTACACATACACCCGACAGCGAGTAGAGCGTGGCAGTTACCTGTCCTGCACCGGGAACGTAAATCTCGAAATTGCGACCGTTGAGATCGGTGACGAACACGCCCATGTCATCGGCGGCTACATCGTTGATACCCGAGCGGCTGAGCACTTCCTTGATACCGGCGAGAGCGTCGATCTTGCCTGCGCCGAAGCGGTCGACATCGGTCATGGTGAAGAAATCCTGGGCGGCGCTGGCCTCGATAACTTCCATGACGTCGGCCACGGTCAGTGTAGGATCTGCTTCAAGCCATGTGGCGACAACGCCTGCTACGAAGGGGCAGGCCATCGAAGTGCCCTGCATCAGACCCCAGGGGCTGTTGCGGCTCATGAGACCTTCCTCGGGATCGGTATATTCGCCTGCCATCCAGCCATTGGTGGCCGAGGCGGGAGCGCTCTTTACATAGTAATGGCTGTAGGACGAAATGATGCCTTCACCGGGGGCGCATACATCGGGGAGCATCTTGCCGCCGAAAGTCGTGCCGTAGCTTGAGAACGAGCTGATTGCGCCGACTGCGGGACGGGGGCTATAGCTGTTGATATATGCCGAAGAGCCGGTGTTGTTAAAGGTTGCCCAGCGGGGAGCGGTTGTAAACGAACCAACGACGATCACGTTTTCACCGCATGCCATGCTGCTGATCGAGTTGTAGGGATTGCCGTCGGTGAAGCCGGGAACACTGTTGGAGGCAAATACACCGTTCATCACGAAGCCCTCGACAATCTGGTCTTCCAGAGGCACGATTGCAAAACCGGGGGTAACGGTCGAGCTTTTGCCGGTGGCGTTAATGGTGACCGACACGTTGTAGCGGTTGTTGTTGGGGTCGATATTGGACGAGAGCGAGACGCTGCCGCTCAGGTAGGTGCTGAAGTCGGTCATGGCACCCTGGGACACGCTCTTGCCGCCAAGGTTCTCGTCAAGAGTGTAGGAGAATACCTCTTTACCCTTGCTGCGATCATAAGCGAAGAATCGGATGGCAAAAGGCGTGTTATCCGAGCCCCAGAACTGAACGGAAGCCGAGCCTGAAGTGGTGTTCTTCACAAAGGTCTGAATCTCTTCACCATAGGTGGAGATTGAAATATTCTCGTCGCCTTCATTACCGGCTGCTATACAGATGATAGCGCTCTTGCCGAGCTGGGCAAGATACTTCGAGGTAGCGTCGGTGCCGTCGTGGGGACCGAGGTTGGAGCCGATCGAAATGTTGACAACGCAGGGCTTCTTAACCGATTCGGCATATTTAACGATTCTCTGCACGCCGGCGATGATGTTACCGTCATAGAGAGGACCGCAGGCGACTGCCAGGTCGGCATCAGTAGCGATACCATAGAAGGGGATTGCCGAATCAGCGGCATCCTGCTGGGTCAGCACGGCCGAGTTGCCTGACGCACCACCGATAACGGCGTACTTTGCGGGGCCGTTATAGCCGCCGGCCATGATACCGAGAACGTGGGTACCGTGGGTCTCGCCACTGTTTTCAGTAGTGAAATTCTTGATTCGGCTGACAGTGGTATAGGCCGTTTCGCTGCCACCCGAGGTGTAAACCCAGAGGGCCTTGGTGCGGGGCTCGCCCTCGGCATCAAGGAAGTTGATGTGGTTCACGTCGAGACCCACGTCAAAGAGGCCTGCAACGACACCCTTGCCGGTGTACTTGCGGCCGAGACCGTCACTGCCGGCCTGCACGGCATCAACGCCGCAGGCGGGACGGGCGATATACATCGAGGGATTCTTCTCGAAACCGAGGGCAACCTGTTTCACCTGGGGCAGCTCGGCAAGTTTTTCCATGTCGAGGGCAGTTGCGCTCACGACTGCAAGATTGCCCAGGCGGGAGATTTCCTCGACTGCTACGTCACCGTAGTCAATATTGTCATCTACAAACTCGACAACCACGGAATAGGTGCGGGTTGCGGCGTCGGCAGCGGCCGACATCGGGGCCATTGTGTTCTCGCCTGTGTTGGTGTTGCCGGCGAGCTGCAGTTCTTTAACCTGCTCTATGACCATGCGTCCCGAAAAGTCGATCTTGCTCTGGGCCGAGGCCATCAGAGCCGCGCTCAACAGGACAAAGGAGCTTAATTTTCTCATATCTAACATTTTACAATAATTTCAACATGCAAAATCCGTTTACCATAAAGCACACTATGGTAATTTGCTGCAAATATACGAATTTTTGTGTCGAAATAACTTAATTTCAGCGGTCAGATTTACCAAAAAATCTTAATATCCTGTCCCAAAGGCTACGTTTTTTCGGTTTAGGCTGCGGTTGGGGCTCCTCGGCCTGTGCAGGTTCGTCGAGCAGGCGGGGCTGCGACCCGAGGGAAACGCTCTTCACCTGGGGCAGTGCGGCGATTTCCTTCATCTGGGCTGCCGTGACATTGACCACGGCCATGCTGCCCATCCGCGACACGACGTCGACATTGAGATCGCCGAAACCGGCGTTCTCGTCGTTGAACTCGACGATGACGTTATAGGTCTGCGAGAGCGAGTCGGGCAGGTTGCGTCCTTCAGGATCAATCTTGTTCTGCGCGGTAGCCGCCAACGACGCAAGGAGAAATAAAAGTAAACCGAGATATCTCATAAAGGGGTATCGTTTAGTGTAAAACAAGCGGGGGAGAAAAACGGGAAAAAGCAGGCGCACCGCATGGATGCGCCCGCTTTATATTAAGTAATCGGATGTCGGATTAACGGGTCATCGAGATGTAATCGAAGGCTTCAAGACCGCCAAGGTATTCACCATTCTGGAATACTGCGATGTAATAGCCCTGAAGATCACCATCGAAGGTCATCTCGTTGAGATCGCTGTTTACAGTGGCTGAGAGGACACCTTCGTCATAGACGTTGTTGCCGCGCAAGCCCCAGATCTGGCAATCGCATTCACCTACATTCAGCTTGATGCTACCTATAGGCTGGCCGAGAGGAATATTGATGTAACCCTTCTGCTCTGCTTCTACATAGGTGAAGGAAACTTCAGCAGTGAGGTCTTTAGAACCACAGAAGCCCGAGAAGTACAGTACCTTACCGTAGGCGGGATCCTGATCATCCTCAATACCGCTGATGCTGATGGCAACTGAACCGTCAACATTGTCAAACACGTCCAGACCTTTTAATGTCCAGGTACCCTGGATAGCTTCATAAGGCAGACCGTCATCGTCACGGAGGGTAACGACAGTAGCGACAAGTTCGCCGAGCTTGGCACCTTCAACCTTGGTGATGGTCACGGTAAATTCGCGGTCCTCGTTGATTTCCTTATCATTAACGGCAGAGAACTCGATATTTACAGATTCTTCGTCGGCAGGAATGACAACTTTCTTCGATGTAACGTAGTAGTGAACGTCTTCCTGAGCGGGCGAAACGGCAGCAGCTGCAACTTCAACTGTAACGCTGATGGGGCCGTTGGCCTCGCCGGTCACTTTCAGGGGCACATAGAATATATCGCGGTTTTCCATCACTTTGACGGAAGCCTGAGCCATTTCAACAGTCACGTTGGAATCGGTGTTCCACTTGGTGTCATCACTACAAGCGGCCAGGGACAGACCCAGGCAAGCAACCATTAAATATTTGGTCAATTTCATGATTGATTCTTTTTAAAAGTTAATTAATTGCCGTAACCGGGATTCTGCTGGCCCTTGAGCTGGGGATTGTTCTCCATTTCAGTGTTGGGGATGGGCCATACATAGCGGTGGTCACCGGGGATATACTCAACCTGAGTGTCAACGGTAACGAAGATTTCAGGAAGGGTGGGATTGAGAGGATAAGATGCGTCGCGGGTGAAACCGAGGCCCCAGCGACGGAGGTCGCTCATGCGGAAGCCTTCGCCGATAAGTTCCTTGGTGCGTTCCGAGCGGATTTCCTGGCGCAGTTCGGTGCCCGAGTAGTTCTTGGGGAAGAAGCTCGTGATACGGTTTTTGCGCAGGGTGTTGAGAGCGTCGTTTGCAGTAGCTTCGTCGCCGCTTTCAAGAGCTGCTTCGGCAAGGATCAGGTAGATTTCGCTGAGACGGAAGGGCTTGCCCATGTTGAGCAGGCTGTTGCTACTACCGGTGTTAAGAGTAGCGTTGCCGGGGAACTTATTGAAGCAGTAAGCCTGATACTGAACGCCGTTGGCAGTGAGGCTGCGGGCTGCGAAGAAAGTCTTATAACGGACGTCCTTGCGGGTATCGTACATCGAGAGAGTGCTGGCGGTGGGAACATAATATGCCTTGTCAACCTGAGCGTCGATGTAAGCGCCGCCGGTGCTGTAAATACCAAGCTCTGTGCTGGTAGAAATGGGGCGGAAGATGATTTCGTCGCTGTTGTCATCGGTCCACATGGCGGCATACTTGCTGGTGTTGGCCAGGGTGTAGACCTTTGAATCGATGAGGGCGTTACACTTCTCGATAGCGGTTGCCCAATCCTGGCGGAGCAGGGCGAGACGTGCCTGGAGAGCGACAACTACATTTGAGTTAACATAGGGCGTCATAGGGATAACCTTGAATTCGGCACCGTCTTCGTAGGCCTTGAGACCGGTGTAGGCGTCGGCGAGATCTTTGTCGATGAGCTCGAAGGTTTCAGCCATAGTGCTACGGCCGGGATAAGTCGCGATATCAGCAGTAGGGTTGAACACAGTGGTCAGGGGCACACCCAGAGCGGGAGTGTTTGCCTTGGCAGTGGTATAGTAGTCGCAGAATTTATCGAACAGATAGTAGTAGTAGTAAGCGCGGGCAAACTTTGTCTCGGCAACATAGCGGTTGACTTCAAGAACGTCGTCCTCGCTGAGGTCGGGAGTGCTGAGCACCTTGTCGACATGTTCGAGGAGGTAGTTGGCGTTGGCAATGAAGGAATAGCAGTCGCCCCACACGCCCTCGATACCCGAGTTGTTGGAGTAAATGTTACCGTGAGCGAAGATACCGTTCTGGTTACCGTTGATCGTAATACCCATGAACTGGTCCATCTGGATATCGCTGTAGTAGATGTAACCGCCGGTAGCAATGGAACGGAGGTTCTCGTAGATACCGTTTCTTGCTTTCATAAGGTCGCTAACCGTCTCGATCGCGTTCTCGTCATCGAGCGAACCAATGGGAGCAAGTTCCATGTCGCATGAGCTCAGAAGTGTACCTGCGACAAAAGTAAGTGCTAAATATATTTTTTTCATTTTAATATCCTCTTAGAAATTTAGAATGTAATATCAACACCGAATTCATACTGGCGGGTATTGGGATACCAGAATGCAACGACATTGGTACCGGGTTCGGGATCGTAGCCCTGGTAGCCGGTGAATGTCAGCAGGTTGCGGCCGGTGAAGCGGAATGCTACGTTTTCAAGGCCTGCCTTCTTGACGAGGTTCTTGGGCATCGTGTACTGGAAGGTGAGGTTCTTCAGACGCATGAAGCTTGCATCCTCGAGCAGGTGGGTATCGAACTGGATCTCTTCGCCGGGCTTGGGGATATCGGTGATCTGGCCGGGAGTTGTCCACACATTGAGCATGCTGGTCATCTGGTTCCACGAGGTAGCGTTGGCGTTGTTCTCGATGAAGTAGCGGTCGTTGTTAACCATGTACTTCTTGGCAGCCCACATGAAGTCAACGTGGAGAGCAAACCACTTGTAGCGGAGGTCGGTACCGAAACCGCCGGTCCAGGGTGCGTAACGGCTCTTGCCGGTCATGATCGAGTTGGCTTCTTCGTTGTAAACCTTGGTGAGGTTACCGTTCTTGTCATACCACAGCTGGCGACCGTCGCGGGGATCGACACCTGCGTAAACTACATTGTAGTATTCACCTGCATCGTGGCCCACTTCGTAGCGGAGACCGGTGTTGGCGATGGTATAATAGTCACGGCCGTTGAAGAGCGATGTGATCTTGTTCTTGTTGTAGTTGAAGTTGGCGTTTACAGCCCACATCCAGTCGCGGGTGTTGATGATGTTGGCCTTGAGGTCAACGTCAACACCGGTGTTGGTCATGGTAGCGATGTTACCTGCGCCGCTTTCGAAACCGGTGGTGAAGCTGTAGGGGATATCCATGAGCATGTCGGTGGTCTTCTTGTGGTAGAAGTCGATTTCGCCCTTGAGGATCTTGAAGATACCGAAGGTTACACCTACGTCGGTGCTGTGAACGGTTTCCCAGGTGAGGTCATAGTTGGGAGCCTGTGATACACCCCAGGCAGCGTCGCCGTTGTAGGGGATCTTGTAGGAACCTACGAGACCGAAGTAGCCGTAGTCGTCGATACCTGCCGAGTTACCGGTTGTACCGTGGCTGGCGCGGACACGGAGGTCATCGAGCCAGGTGACGGGTTCCAGGAACTTCTCGTTCTTGGCGTTCCACATCAGACCTACAGAGTAGAAGTTGGACCAGCGGTGGCCGGGAGCAAACTTGGAGCTACCGTCGCGACGGAACGAGAGGTCGATGAAGTAACGGTAGTCGTAGTTGTAGGTTGCGTTGGCAAAGATAGAATTCTGAGTACGTTGGGTGATAGACTGAGATACGTTATCGATTTTGATTGATGAACCCTGCTGGAGGAGCAGCAGGCGGAGGTCGGAGAAGTCTTCAGTATAAACGCTGAAGCCGTTGCTGTTGAGGATCAGAGATTCTTCACCGATCAGGGCCGAGATGTTGTGCACGTCGTTGACGGTGAATTCATATTCAGCAGTGTTGGTGTAGGTGAACTGATAGTAGCGCTGGAAGCTCTGGCTGTTGCGGCCGTTAGCGTTAGGGTCCTCGTTAAAAGGATAAATATCGCCCATGGGAGTTACGATGGGCTCCAGAACGGGAAGATACATGATGTTGTTGCGCTGCTCGTAAGCGTCGAGAGCCTGCTGAGCGCGGATGGTGAGACCCTTGACCGGGGTAATCTGCTCGTAGAAGGCACCGTTGAAGGTAACGCGGTTGCGGTTACCGGCCATCCACTTGGTAGCATAGTAACCCGGGGTCAGACGACCGGTGTAGTGGAGGTATTCGGCCTTGTCACCATACTGGATTGTACCGTTCTCGTTGATGGTGTAGTAGTAGGGGGAGTCATAGGGAAGAGCCTCGCGGGCAAATACTGTAGGGCTGGAAGAGTAAACACCGTCGCCCTGGGTAACCTGGTTGTTGGTTTCGTATTTGGAGTAACCCAAGTTGCCCTGAAAGCCTACGCGGAACCAGTCGTTGATCTTCGATTCGAGGCTGGTGCGGATAGTCTCGCGACGCATGCCCGACTTAACAATGATACCGTCCTGTTCGAGGTGGTTGAACGACAGATAGTAGTTTACATATTCGCTACCGCCTGTGAGAGAAGCTTCTACAGAGTAGGTGCCGGCGTTGTCAAACATTTCGTCGGCCCAGTCGGTGCTGATACCGTAGTTGTTGACGAGGTCACGGATTTCCTGGGTAACGGGCTGGTTGACCAGGTCGCGATACTTGATGTACTGCCAAGAGTCCATCATCTCCATCTTGTCGGAGGCCATATTGGACCAACCTACAGTGGCACGGAGAGTGAATTTGGGCTTCTGAGCATAAGCACCCTTCTTGGAAGTGATCACGATAACACCGTTGGCAGCGCGTGAACCGTAGATGGCCAGCGAAGCGGCATCCTTGAGGACGGCTACGCTCTCGATGTCGGCGGGGTTAAGGGTGATGAACACGTTCTGGTTAACGGGAGCACCGTCGAGGATATAAAGAGGAGTGTTGCCACCGTTGAGCGAGTTGACACCGCGCAGACGCACTTCATTGGACACTGACGAGGGATCACCCGAGTTCGACATAATCGAAAGACCGGCGATCTGACCCTGCAGAGCGTCAACAAAGTTGGGGGTGGGAACATTCTCCAGAGTTGCAGCACCTACAACGGAAACCGAGCCGACAATGTTACCGGCTTTCTTAGGCGTACCGTAGGCGGTTGCAACGACTTCTTCAAGCTGGGTTGACTGGGAAGACATTCTGACAGTCATCTCGCCGGTGGAAGGAATGGGAGCTTCAAGAGTCTCAAATCCAACCATAGTAAACTTGAGCGACTTCGCATTAGCTGGAGCCTTGATGATAAAGGCACCGTCGATATCAGTTACTGTGGCGAAATTTTGGCCTGCAGAGACTGATACACCGGGTAACGGCTCTCCGTTGTCTGCGTCCAGAACAATACCGCTGACCGTACGCGTCTGGGCCGACGCACACAAGCCGATAGACAGTACTGCAACAAGTAAAAGAAACAGCTTTTTCATACTAAGAATTAGTTAGACATAAATAAATAAAAGTGATAATGTTCAGAATATCGGGATACCCTCGCAGCTCGCTTGCTGCAAGGATAATTTTTGCAAAGATAACTACTTTTCAAGTATTTTAAGCAAAAAAATGCCATAATTTTTCGATTTTAACACTAAAAATGTCATTTGTTAAGGGACTTTTGCCGCCACTTTTTCACTTTTATGCCATATAACATCCACAGATTTAAGACTTTAAAATATTCTATAATTATTTTTGAAAACAATGCTGTAAAACATACTTTTTCTTTAGGATTTGAAGCAGATCGCCGTTTTTATTTTCGCGGCTCGCCGCTTTTTCGTAACTTTGCCGTGTCGCCTGCCGGCGGCTATACACATTAATATATATAATAGCATAGAAAAGATGGCCAACTGGTTTGAATGTAAAGTAAGATATGACAAGCTCCAGGAAAACGGAGCTGCCAAGAAAGTGACAGAACCCTATCTCGTGGACGCCCTCACCTTCACCGAGGCCGAGGCCCGCATCACCGAGGAACAGCGCCCGTTCATCTCGGGCGAATTTGACGTGGCAGCCGTGAAGCGCTCCAAGATCGCCGAAATTTCCTTCCACGAGGGAGGCGACCGCTGGTACCTGGTGAAAGTGGGCTTCATCACCATCGACGAGAAAACCGGCGTCGAGAAGCGCTCGGTTTCGCAGGTTCTGGTCCAGGCCTCCGATTTCAAGGAAGCCTTTGACAACTTCCAGGAACACATGAAGGGCTCGGCAGCCGACTATGAGATCGTCTCCATCAGCGAGACTCCGCTGATGGACGTCTACCGCATGCAGGTCAAGGACTGATGAGCACCATCGCCGAGCGCATCGACGCGATCAAGGCCACGCTGCCCCCGTCAGTGGGGCTGGTGGCCGTGTCCAAGTTTCATCCCGCCGAGGCCATCGCCGAGGCCTATGCCGCCGGGCAGCGCACCTTCGGCGAGAGCCGCGTGCAGGAACTGCTCGCCAAGCAACCCGCCCTTCCCCATGACATCGACTGGCATTTCATCGGCCACCTGCAGACCAACAAGGCCCGGCAGATCATCGGCCGCACGGCGCTGATCGAAAGCGTCGACTCCCTGAGGCTGCTTGAGCTGATCGACGACCTCTCGGCCAAGGCCGGCGTCGTCACCCGCGTGCTGCTCGAGGTACACGTCGCCGCCGAGGAATCGAAATACGGCTTCACCCCCGGGGAAATCACCGACTATTTTGACCGCCGCGGCTACGAGAGCCTGCGCGCCACTCACATCTGCGGCATCATGGGCATGGCCTCCAACACCGACGACCTCGACCGAGTGCGCTCCGACTTCGAGACGCTCGCGTCGATCTTCAGGAATATCAAGGCTGCATGCCCCGACCTGCGGGGCTTCGACACCCTGTCGATGGGCATGAGCGACGACTACCCGCTCGCCGTCGAGGCCGGCGCGACCCTGGTGAGGGTAGGCTCGAGCATCTTCGGGCCACGGTGATTGTTCTTTGAAAAATATTTGTTAACTTTGCGGGAAATTATCACATTATCCTCCTTACCGTAAAACTAACCCCAATGACTAAAAAAACTACCCAGGAACACCGCAGCTATGCGCTGCCTATCGCAATCATGTTTGCGCTGTTCTTCATGATCGCCTTTGTCACAGGCTATCAGAATCCTCTCGGTGACGTCATCCGTAAAATGACCGGTGGCAACGCCGTGCTCTCGCAGCTCGGCACACTGGCCAACTTTATCGCCTATGCCTTCATGGGCTACCCCGCCGGCAAGCTCCTGGAGCGCAAGGGCTACCGCATGACCGCCCTCTGGGCCGTCACCGTTGGCTTCTTGGGTGTTCTCATAACATTCATGTCGGGCTACATCGAAGACAACACCCACGCCGTTGTCGTCTACCTGATCGGTGCCTTCGTGGCCGGCTTCTCGATGTGTATGCTCAACACGGTCGTCAACCCCATGCTCAACTCCCTGGGCAAGGACCAGAAGCAGGGCAATCAGCTGGTACAGTTCGGCGGCACCTGCAACTCGCTCGGCGCCACCCTCGCCCCGGTCATCGTAGGCGGTCTCATCGGCGGCTCGGCCAGCACTATCGCCTCGGCCAACCCCGTCTTCTACATGGCGATGGCAATCTTCGCGCTCGCCTTCGTGATCATCTACTTCTCGGAACTTCCCGAGGCTCCCGAGCTCGGCAAGAAAATCGACCCGGCCAAGCAGCCCAAGGTTGCCGGCGCGCTTAAATACAGCAACCTGCGCTGGGGCCTCGTGGCAATCTTCTGCTACGTCGGCATCGAGGTCGGCATCGCCAACTGGACCCTCCAGTACCTCACCAACAGCGAGGAAGTCATGACCGGCAATCCCATGTTTACCGCCGCTGCCATCGCCGGCACGGTTGTAGGCATGTACTGGCTGTTCATGCTCGCCGGCCGTCTGATCGGCGGTCTCGTGGGCGGCAAGATCTCGTCCCGCGCCATGCTTATCGTAACATCACTGGGCGCCATCGTCCTGACCGTGCTCGGCATAGTCCTCGACGGCACCACGGTTCCCTTCGTAGGCTTTGACTCCAACCACATGCTCTTCAGCGTGGTGAACGTTCCCCTGAACGCCATCCTGCTGGTATGCTGCGGCTTCTGCACCTCCGTCATGTGGGGCGCCATCTTCAACCTCTCGGTCGAGGGCCTCGGCAAGTACACCCCGATCGCCTCGGGTCTGTTCATGGTGATGGTCTGCGGCGGCGGCATCCTGCCCACTATCCAGGGCTTCCTGGCCAACAGCTCGATCCTCGGCAGCTTCTGGCTCGTCGTGGGATTGACAATCTACCTGCTGCTCTACGCGCTGGTTCTCTCCAAGCCCGACAAGCACGAGCCCCAGGACAAGGAAGTCCTCATGGAAGACGGCTCCGTAGCTGAACTCTAATCCCTCACGATTCATTATATAATGGCGGCCCCGAGCGGCCGCCTTATCAATACCTCATAAACACTACTTATGGATACCAAAGTAATGAAGCGCGCGGCCGACAACATCCGCATCCTGGCCGCAACAATGGTGGAACAAGCCCGCTCGGGACACCCCGGAGGGTCAATGGGCGGTGCCGACTTTGTCAACGTGCTCTATTCGCAGTGGCTCGTCACCGACCCCGATGATCCCACATGGATTGCCCGTGACCGCTTCTTCCTCGACCCGGGCCACATGTCGCCCATGCTCTATGCCGTGTTGGCTATGACCGGGAAATACACTGTTGACGAGCTGCGCCAATTCCGCCAGTGGGGTTCTCCCCTGCCGGGACATCCCGAGGTCGACCCGCGCCGCGGCATCGAAAACACGAGCGGCCCCCTGGGACAGGGACACACCATGGCCGTCGGCGCCGCTATCGCCGAGCGCTTCATGGTCGCCCGCTTCGGCGA
>CAYVTB010000024.1:0-19022 GCA_964454365.1 uncultured Bacteroides sp.
GGACAGAAGCCTTCCTCGACAATCTCGGTGCCCTCGCAGTAGCCGTCGATGTACTCGATGCGGTCGTAGTGAACGCGGATGTGGGCGCCGCCCCAGGGGAAGTCAACGTAGAACTGACCGCTCCCCTGGTCGACGATGCCTCGGACGACTGCCGGAAAGTGGATCATGGCGATCAGGCGACGGCGGTAGTAGATGCCGACATGGTACATGTAGGTGCACAGCTCCAGCGCCACGCCCTCGGGGGTGGTGTAGCGCAGGCGCGGCGTCCAGTGACCGTACTCGCGCGGATAGACGTAGAGCGAGTAGGGAAAGTCGTCGCCGAAGAGCCAGTCGTCGTACGCGAGGTCGTCGGTGCTGTAGAGGGGAAAGTCATCGTCAAAGATGAAGTCAAACATGGAGCGGTGTCGTATTAGATTAAGGTGGTTGAAGATTTGCGTGGCAAATATACAACTAAAATTGTAGATATGCAAATAATTTTATTGATTTTTTCATCCGGAGACAAAGTTTTTTTGCGGAGAGAAGGGTGGTGATAAGATGTGTAATTATTTTTTTGGTTTTCTTAAAACTTGGAAAGTGGTCGGGTGGAAAAATGTTTGTAACTTTGCATAATATTCCGCTCGCTTAATAACTTATGATGGAGACAGCAAACCATAAGCAAGAAATATTGGATAAGCGCTACCTGCGCATGGCTTTTATATGGGCCGAGAATTCATATTGCCGCCGTCGCAAGGTGGGTGCCATTATCGTTAAGGATCAGATGATTATTTCAGACGGTTATAACGGTACACCCGCCGGTTTTGAGAATGTATGTGAGGACGAAGACGGTGTCACCAAGCCTTATGTCCTTCATGCAGAGGCTAATGCGATAACGAAGGTAGCCCGCAGCAACAATTCGAGCGAGGGCTCGACGCTCTATGTGACGGCGTCGCCCTGTGTAGAATGTTCCAAACTCATTATCCAGGCCGGAATACGCCGCGTGGTGTTCAACGAAATGTACCGCCTGACCGACGGCGTTGACCTTCTCAAGCGCGCGGGAATACAGTGTATCCATCTCTCGGAGCTGGATCATGATTAACTTATATATCTATCGGATTATAAGATGAATAACAGACTTAAATATTGGTTGCCATTTTTAGGTGCAGTTCTTCTTGTCGGGGGCATGTGGATAGGCTACATGCTTGCCGGCGGCAACAAGTTAACGCCTGCTGTGCAGAAGCTGAATGATGTCCTGGCGATAATTCAGAATGAATATGTGGAGGAGATAGATCAGGACAGTCTCATCGAGATGTCCATTCCTGAAATACTGAGGAATCTTGATCCGCACTCGGTTTATATCCCGGTGAGCGAACTGGAGAAGGCCAACCGAGACCTTGAGAGTTCGTTTTACGGCATCGGTATCCAGTTCCAGATCATGGATGACTCAATCTGTGTAGTGGAAGTGATATCGGGCGGACCGGCAGAGCGCGTAGGGTTGCTCGCGGGCGACCGCATCATTGCCGTGGACGGCAAGAACATGACCGGCAAGGAAGTCGGAAATGAAGATGTGATGAAAGCGCTGCGCGGCGCAAGGGACACCTCGGTGGACGTGACCGTGAAACGCAACAACTCGGCCAAGCCGCTTGTCTTCACGATAGTGCGCGATGAAATCCCCACGATTTCCATCGATGCCTCATATCTTATCAACGACTCCACGGGTTATATCAAAGTCAACAAGTTTGCCGCCAATACCTACAATGAATTCCTGCAGTCGCTCAACTCGCTGAAGGTGAAAGGCGCTAACAATTTCATTCTCGATCTTAGAGGTAACACAGGCGGTCTTCTCGACCAAGCTATATTGATGGCCAACGAGTTCCTGCCGGCAGCGAATACGATTGTAGACGTGCGCGGCCGCGATCCCCGCGAAGATGCTCACTGGCTGGCCGACGGCACGGGAATGATTACCCGAGGACAGCTCGTGGTACTAATCGACGAATTCTCGGCAAGTTCCTCGGAAATTGTTGCCGGAGCGATCCAGGACAACGACCGAGGTCTGATCGTCGGACGCCGATCGTTTGGCAAGGGTCTTGTACAGCGTGCCATCACCTTGCCCGATTCCTCGCAGATGCGACTCACGGTACAGAGATATTACACGCCCTCGGGCCGCTGTATACAGAAGGTATATACTCCCGGACATAATGACGACTATCAGAGCGAAATCCTTGACCGATATTCCAACGGCGAGGTATTCAGCGCCGATTCAATCAAGGTGGATGAGTCGCAGGTGTTCGTGACACTCGGAGGCCGAACTGTCTATGGCGGCGGCGGTATCATACCCGATGTGTTCGTTCCCTCTGACACGAGCCATGTGACAAATTATTATCTCACGGTGGCCAATGCAGGACTGCTGAATAAATTTGCCTACGAATATGCAGACATGAACCGCGAGGAACTGAGCAAAGCACAGACTGTAGACGACCTGATAGGGATGCTTCCGCCGTCCAACCTGCTGCTGCTCGACTTCACGCGCTATGCCTCGGCCAACGGAGTAGCTCCGCGGTGGTATTACATCAACATTTCAACGCCTTTGATTGTTAACCAACTGAAGGGACTCATAGCCCGCGATATTCTCGGCACAAGCGCTTACTACCGCATTGTCAACGAAAGCGATCCGACGGTAAAAGAAGCGCTCGACCAATTATCAAAGGGCGTGGACAAGAAATTGACGGAGTCCCCGGGAAAACAATGAAAACAACTGACAATGAATAAAGAAGCAATCCGTCTGCGGGTCAAGTCCCGCAAAAATCTCCTCGACGAAAGCGAACGCGCCGACGCCGCCCGCCGCGTTTTTGAAATGGTTGAATCTACAGCGGCTTTCATCATGGCCGAGCATATATTGATGTATCACTCGCTGCCCGATGAACTGTCGACGCGCGGTTTCCTCGACCGCTGGCACAGCCGCAAGAGATTTTATCTGCCCCGCGTGAATGGCGTCAATCTTGACATCCTGCCTTATGACAGGTCGCGTCTACACCTCGGTGCCTTCAATATAGAGGAACCTGACGGCAGCGAGACGGCAGATATCAATGATATCGAACTGATCATCGTTCCCGGCGTGGCCTATGACCGCCGCGGCAACCGCATCGGTCGCGGCAAGGGCTTCTATGACCGACTGCTTCGCGACTCGCATGCGGTGACAATCGGGGTTGCTTACGACTGCCAGCTTGTTGACGATATCGAGCCGGATGACTTTGATGTTCCGGTCGATTATGTAATTACCGAGAAGGGTGTTATCAAGATAAGCCGATAAGGGGCATGAGTGTAAGCGCCGACCAGCTGAGAGCCGAGGAATTGCGTCTGAAGTATGTGACTCTTCTTGACGACCCCGCGGTGTATCCTACCCGCGAGAACTGGAAGTATATCATTGACAACAGGATGGAGGGCGTGGGCCCGGCTCTTTTCAACCGATATGTAACCGCCCTTGAGGTTGATGACGTGGACCGGGCGGAGCTTCACAGCATAGCTATAGAGGAGTTTCCGCGCTATCTCGAAGCTGTCGACCGCGATTATGCGCTTTCGATAATCTATGAGGGCGGGGCGGGGCACGATATCTGTGTCGATCTTATCCGCCGCTGCCGGCTGTTTGATGCCAATTACCTTGTGAATCTTATTGACTGCGGAGAGCTTGACCTTGCTCTGGATGTCATCGACGTGTATCAGCCTGAATATACCCAAGCAGATCTTGACGCGATGGAAATGCTTGCCAAGTGCCTGGCGGGGCTACCCGACAAAGGCTCTATCGAAGACCGTCGCGGCATTTTCGGAATGTCGAGTAAGTATATCTGTCCCAACGGGCATGTGAATGACGCCGATGCGAAATACTGCACTCACAGCGGTTGCGGACTTGATATAAAGGGCCTTACAAGGCGACGAGCCGAAGCCGTTGATATTTTCCGGCATCGGCTCGAAGCTCTAAGGAATCTTATTTAAGCGATATTACTTTATTATTATCTTTGCCGAGGAGGTGCCCGAACGGACGATGTAGAAGCCCGAAGGAAGTTCCACGGAATTTACCCCCGGCTCAAGATTGTAGACTGTCGAGCGTCCGGCTATGTCGCTGACAGTTACTGCCGCCGGCTGAGACAATTCGATCATAAGTGTAGAGCCGGCAACGCATATGACGGGTGAATTATCGGCGATAGAGAATGTGCCGTTGCCTATAACACCCGTGCGGTCATAGATGGCGTTGGGGACGTATTCGAGGTCGGAAGTCTGATTGCCGGGACCGTAGCCGCCGTTTCCGAAGATAATCATGGCATTGCCGGGAAGATCACCTTTCAGCTTGAACTCGCATTTATACATGCCGGTGTCGCCGTCGATCTTAAGTTCGGTGCCGGGCCATTCGCCCATGGGGAACAACAGGTAGTTATCCACCTGATACCAGACGTAGGCGTAAACCTGCTCCCAAGCGGGTGTCTCGTTATCGGCGAAATACACGGTATAAGTGGTCTCGGGTCTCCACTGAGCACTCAGCCACTCGGCGCCGTTCCTGAGGCGATTTTTCACGATATCAACTTTGGCAGCGATATCGGCATTTCCATAGTCGGGCCATCGGGCGGCGTCGCAACGGGCAGCCGCAGAAATGCGTGCCGCATAGTCGTCGACATAATCGTAGATGTCATTGAAACTGTTGTTGTAAAACTCATGCCAGACGGCCTGAACTGTTTCCATGAAATGGGGGTGGGCACACATCCGTTCAATCCAGGTATTGTGCCACACGCGGCCCTGGTAGATATACTGAGTCTTGTCAAAGCTGAAGGCATTGCCGAAGTCCCAGACCGGGCCGAACATCCACTTGCAGTCGCCGATATTCTTATACATATAACAGCTACCGTGGAATGATTCGTAATCGTCGACGACTTCCTGAACGATGTAGTATCGGGCGAGGATATCGGTGTCGACGTAGTCCTCCCAGCTGTTGTCGTTAAGGTTGGGATTGTATATAGCGTCATTGATAGCCGTAACCTGGTTGGTTAGATATTTTTCCTGAGCAGGCGACAGTTCTTCGGGAGTCTTATAGGTGAAAATGATCTTGCTGTGGCGCGAGTCCTTTTCATTGATGGTTATGTGGGGGTCGGTGTCGTAATTATCGATTTCGACAAGCCAGCCGCCGGTGATTTCCTCGGGGTCGGTAGCAAGGTCGGGCTGCTCGACAATATTGACACGGTTTTTGTCGACGCGGATAGTCTCGGTCAGAAAATAGAGCCCGATGTAGTCGCCGTTAAGCACGACTTCGACTGGAGCGTCGGCGGGTGTCCAGGGCATGCCTATCATGCGGGACAGCTGGAAGCCCACGATATTGCGCATGAAACCGTAAGTGTCATCGGCGTGGGCGAGCAGGGCGAAGTGCTTGCTCTTGTCCATGCCGAGCAGAGGCTGCTTGTCGTCGAGCTTGATGCGGTAGGGTTTCTTGTCAAATCCCGACCATGAATAGTTTCCTCGGCCGCGGATCTGCATGCCGAGAGGCTGCGAGGCCGAGCCGATCGATTCAACACCATCGATACCCATGTTATCGAGATAGTAAGTCGCATGGAGGTAAGTTTCCTTGGAAAGGATTGGCGCGCCGCCCTCGGTATTTATAAAAAGGACGGGCAGGGTGCCGGAATAATCAGCGGCAAAAGCTGCCACAGAGATGGCTGCAAGTGATAGGAGGGTAGATAATCTTTTCATAGTAAGAGAAGTATGATATAATGAAAGAGAACCCGGAGAAGAGCCGTCTCGCGACAGCTCACTCCGGGTTATATAGGTTATCAGCGGACGGCTATAACTTCGATTTCAACGAGAACTTTCTTGGGAAGTTCCTTAACGGCCACAGCCGAGCGAGCAGGGAAGGGAGCGGGGAAGAATTCGGCATAAACTTCGTTCATTGCGGCGAAATCATCCATGTCGGCGAGGTAGACGGTTGTCTTCACGACGTCGGCGAGCGAGAGGCCGGCTTCGTTGAGAATAGCTGTCGCGTTGGCGATAGCCTGGGTGGTCTGGGCCTTGATGCCGTGGGGGATCTTTCCGTCGGCAGGATTGATGGGAATCTGGCCTGAAGCGAATACCATGTTGCCGGTGTCGATTGCCTGGCTGTAGGGGCCGATGGCACCGGGAGCGTTGAGAGTTGCAATTACTTTTTTCATAGTGTCTTATATTAGATTTTAATCTTGATGTCGGCGATCTTGAGGTTTTCAGTCACTTTAAGTTCGTTGTCCTGAATCATATCGTAGTCGGTCACTACCCCCGGGAAGTTATTGGCAAACTCGGGGATGAAATCTGTTGTACCGATGCCGTTGAGACGACTGAAGAGTAGGGCGACCGTTATCTGATCGGGGTCCAGGGCAGGCTGGTAACCTTTTATTTCTTTCAGGGGATCAATTTCGACGATGCTGCAGATGCCGGCGGCGACCATCTTGTCGCAAATCATTGTGGCGAGCTTCGGGGGCAGGCTATATTTCTGCGACATATAGGTAATTGTAGTGGCGCCCTGTCCATTCACGAAGCGCTGGACGATGACGGCTGAAATCGCGATGGCGAGACGTGCATAGTAGGACGACGACATTTTGCTGATGGCGTCCTTAAAGTTATACATGAAGATGTTCTGGGACGCGTAGCAGATTACCGCGCCGGCAAACATCACCACATAGACAAGCTGCAGCCATATCAGCATCAAGGGGAGGAAGGAGAAGGAGCCATAGATGGCATTGTAGCGGGCTACATACATCTGGCCCGTGACGAAAATCCATTGCAACACGAGGTAGCCCGAGCCGGCAAGTATGCCGGGAATGATGGCGCTGGAAAATTTCACCTTGGTATTGGGCATGAGGACGTAGACCAGGGCGAAGAAGAGCCATATAAGCACCCAGGAGGAAAGCTCGATGATTATCGTGATGACGGGTGAGAGGAAGGAGAAGTGGAAGATGGCACGGAGGGTAGTGCTGAGCATCATGTTGAGGCCACCGGCACAGACCATTACCACAGGGAGGATGAGGAGCATCGCGGTGTAGTCGGTTATCTTGCGGCCCAGGGAGCGACCTTCCTTGACGCCCCAGATGAGGTTGAAGGTGTCTTCGACATTTCCCATCAGCGAGATGAGGGTCCATAACAGGAAGAGCAGGCCGATGCCGAGGAAGACGCCCTCGGATGACTGATTGAGATAGGAGTCGACGAAGTTGAGGGCGTAGGAAATGGCCTGTCGCTGGGCCGGGAAGGTATTGAGCAGTTCGGCCTGGATGACATTCTGCAGACCGAAACCGCGGCCGATTGCAAAGACGAGCGCCAGGGCGGGTACGACGGCGAGCAGGGTGCGGTAGGTCATGGCGCAGGCCTGGGTCTGCATGTCGCTGTTGAAAAACGAGCGCACGGAAAGATTCAGAGTCTTTATCACGTTGACTTTCCAGTTGCGGCGGGGATCCTGCCACACGTCGCTGGCACAGTAGTCCCACGTGCGGGTGATCCACGCAATGGATCTTTTAAACCAGTTATCGCGAGTCTTGTTCTTAGCCATTGCGTGAGATTATTTTGTTATCAACATGCATTTTACTTTGCCCACGGGCAGCTTGCCCTCGAGCTGGACGGGGAGCCGGCGGGTGTCTGTTGTGATCCATGCGTCCATGTCGTCGGATGTCTTTTTGCCGCCGTCGCCGGTGAAAATGAAGGTGATGTGGTAGCAGTGGTATTTCGTGCCGTCGAGGTCAAGGGTTTCTGTGCCGTGATACTTGATAGTCAGTGTCTCCTTGCGCTTGCCTGAAAAGATCGTGATTGTGTGCTGCTGGCCCGGAGTATAGTTCTCAAAGGGCAGGGAACGCATGTAGTAGAAAGAAGAAAGCATGTCAACGGTAGTGCCGGCTGAATGAAGGGTGAGGCTCTGGTTAACAGTTTCCTTGCCTTTCTTCACAACCCGGCGAGTACATTGACCTGTTACGGCAGAGCCGTTGTAGCTGAATCGGACAATGTCGTGCTTACTTTCGCTTCCTTCGTGGGCGATTTTTTCATAGAAAGTCGGAAGAAAGCCGTCCTTGGAAATAATTCCGTTCAGGGTGTCACGGACACAGTAGAATTTGTCGGCCCAGGGGGCTGAGGAGGCGGTGAGGCACGTTGTGTAGTGGTCGCCGCTGTCCTTGATGCTGAGGGTGGCTGTACCGGCCTGCTTGTTGATAAGGCCCCACTTGTACATGACGCGGTAGGAGACGCTTTCGTCATGAAATACGGGTTTGGCAGCGACGGCAGTCGCAACGATGGCAAGTATCAACAGCAGAAATAGTTTCTTCATATATTTATAAAACCGGAATCTTGATACAAAGTTTACGGTGGGTGCCGATTCCGATGCACGGGGCGTGGGCATCCTCGGGGAAGAAGATCACCATCTGGCCGGGGCGAACATGAATCAGGCACTGGGCCTGGTCACCATAGAAACCGATGTCGGTCTCTTCCTGGTAGGGTTGCTGAGGAAGGATGAGGTCATTGCGACGCGCCCATCCCATAGTCTCGGTGCCCTTGAGGGGAACATGGATGTCGATATAGCGCTCGTGGACTTCGAGACGCACGCGCTCTCGAGGGAGGAGCCCCGGAGCCTCGGCTTTGACGATGATACCGTCGCCTATAGAAGTCTCGCAGGTTTCAAATTCTGAGGCGTCAAAGACCTTTACCCAGTCAATGGCTTTTGCAATGAGGGGTGAAAGAGCGCGGTAGCGGCCAGCCTCGGAAATATCACAGAGAATCATCGCTCAAAACTGTGTTTTGGGTTAAAGTCAAGGGGAAGCATGGCGCGGGAGCTCTGCTCGATGTGCTTGTTGCGCCAGCACTTGCGGCAGACGGCAACGTATCGGTCGTCACCACCGATCTCGACTTGGGCACCTTCCTCGACAAAGTCGCCGTTGGAGTCAATGCGGGCATTGACAATAGTTTTGTGGCCGCAATTACATGTCGACTTTATCTCGTCGATAGTGTCGGCGATCTCGAAAAGGCGTCGCGAACCCTCGAAGAGCTGAGTCTTGAAATCTGTGCGGAGGCCGTAGCAGATGACGTTGCTGCCGAAGTCGTCGACTATGCGGGAGAGTTGATCGACCTGGGAGGCTGTGAGGAATTGCGCCTCATCTATAAGATACCAGTCGACGACGCGTTTGTCGTTCTCATAGAGATCTGCGGCAAAGTCATAGAGATCAGTATTGGCGTAGATCCAGTGACATTCACGTTCGATGCCGATGCGCGAATGGATCACGTTCTTGGCCTCGCGGGTGTCGACAATCGGCTTGAGGCACAAGTAGTCGACATGGCGTTCCTCAAAGTTATAGGCAGTCGTGAGCAGCAGAGCTGTCTTGGCCGAGCCCATTGTGCCATAGCGGAAATATAGTTTACCTTTCCTGTACATAAGTGACGAATTATTGACGTCAAAGTTAGCAACAAAATGGCATCGGCGCAACAGAGAAGAGTTAAAAATTATCTACATTACAGGAAAAAAAACGCCGCGGGATTGTGTGGAATCTCGCGGCGGATGAGAGGGATTGTATCTTGGTTGAGGGAGGATTAAACGCCCTGAACGAGAGATACGATGTATTCTTTTGCATCTGCAGGATCGGTGTCGATTGTTACCTTGCCTTCGCGGGCAAGCCATCCGAGGGCTGCAAATACTTCTTTGTCTTTCAGTTTTGTGATCTTCTTGATCTGTTTGATACCGAGGGCATCAGCGGTGTTGAGGGCCTGCCAAACGGCACCGGCGTTCTCACCAATTACTTCTACGTTCATAGTTGAAATTTTATTAATTGTTAGACGAAAATATTAAACTTGATGAAGAGCTATAATTCGGATGCAAATTTAATAAAAAATTGTTTAATTACGAAATTTATAATATAACAAATTTCAGTAATATTTTGTTGAACAGGAAGAAATCTGTCATGTATGAAACAAAAAAACGGTTGCAGAAGCAACCGTTTTTATGAATTTGAAGATAAAATGTCGAATTAGAAGAGCCAGGCGGCGGTGATGGTCCAGTAGCGGTTCTTACCGTCGATGTCGGCGTTTTCGAAGTCTTTCTTAACGAACTGAACAGCCTTGGTCATACCGAGACCATAGGAAGCGCCGATCTGGAGGTGCTTGATGAGCTGGATACCGATACCGATGTTCCAGGCGATGTCGCTTTTCTTGGACTGAGCAAATTCGGTGATTGCTTTCTTCGAAGCGAGGAAGGCAAAGCTGGGACCGGTGAAGATATAGGGAGAAATGATCTTGCCAACGATGGGCAGGCCGATTTTCCACTTGAGATAAACGGGAATCTCGATGTAGTCGTTGTCGACGTTAACAAAATTCTTGACATCGTTGATCGAAGTGGGAAGAGTAGCACTGCGGTGAACGTACATTGCAGATACATCGAGGCCGAGGCCGATAGCGGGAATCATGAGTTCAGCTTCGAGACCACCGGTGAAGCCGGCACGGTTGTCTTTATTGAATGTCGACTGGTCGAAGTGGAACTTGTTGACGCAGACACCCAGACGGGGACCGATAGAAAATTGAGCTGCGGCGGGCAGCATCACTGCGAGCGCGAGCACAACGGCTGCAAGTCGCTTAATCATTGAGTGTTTCATTTCCTTTAGAGTTTATGTTTGGCGCAAAGGTAGCAATATTGTTGATAATTTCCAAAAATTAAGTGTTATTATTAAAAATAGTTTAATCAATAGTATTAACTTTGCAGATGCTATGACACAAGAAGAAAAAACAAAGATAGAGGAGAAGATTGTCGCCTACCTGCGCACGGTCATCGATCCCGAAATAGCAATTGATATTTATTCCCTGGGAATGATTTACAAGATCGATCTCGAGGACGACGGAACGCTCAATATCGACATGACACTGACGGCTCCCAACTGCCCGATGGCTGATTTCATAGTCGAAGACGTGCACCAGAAGATGAGCAGTATTCCCGGAATCACGTCGGTTAATGTAAATATTGTATTCGAGCCCGAGTGGAACCGGGACATGATGAGCGAGGAAGCCAAGCTTGAACTCGGCTTTATGTAATGATATACTTTATCAGTGACTTACATTTAGGGGCGACCTATATCGCCGATCGACACGAGCACGAAAAGCGCGTGACGTCCTTTCTTGACGCCATAAGCGCGGATGCGAAGGAACTTTACCTGCTCGGGGATATACTGGATTACTGGTATGAATACCGGACTGTAGTGCCTCGCGGATATGTGAGATTTTTCGGCGCGCTGGCACGCCTTGCAGACAAGGGAGTCAAGATAACCTGGCTCACGGGTAACCACGACATCTGGTTATTTGACTATCTCAGGGACGAAATCGGAATCGAGGTAATCGATGCACCGTGGATAGAGCGAGAAATCGAAGGAAAACGGTTTGTGCTGAGCCACGGAGACAGAGTAGGGCGCAGGAGTCGGTCGTTCAAGTTCATTTGTTCTCTTTTCAGAAACAAGTTCTGCCAGACGCTATATTCAGCCGTCCATCCGCGCTGGACTGTACCGCTGGCCCATGTGTGGAGTCAGTCGAGCCGTAAAAGTGATCCCGTCAAGGAGGAAGCAGAACACCGCAAGCTACTGATCGACAACCTGTCGGAGCTCGACAAAGTCTCTCCACGCCCCGACTATATAATTACGGGCCACTACCACGTCGCCCTAAAAGAGATGTTGCCGAGTGGAGTGGAACTCATCGGCCTCGGAGACTGGATAGAAAAGGACACTTACGCAGTCTATGACGGCAACACGGTCGAATTAAGAACCTTCGGCCGGCGAGAGGTGTTATAACGATAAAACATTATCTTATGTATATCGCATCGCAGAAAAGAAAAGAGAATATAGCTGAATATCTGCTGTATATGTGGCAGATCGAAGATATAATCCGAGCCAATGACCTTGATATCGAAAAGATCAAGGAAAATGTCATCGACAAATATACACTTGATGAAGCCCAGCGCAAGCAGATGATAGAGTGGTATGAATCGCTCATCGACATGATGCGCAGGGAAGGCGTGGAAAAAACCGGTCATCTCCAGCTTAACAAGAATGTAATCATACAGCTTGTCGAACTGCATAACGCACTGTTGAAGGACCCGAGATTCGGTGAATATACCAAGCGTTTCTATGCCGCGCTGCCCCATATCGTGGAGTTGCGTTCCAAGAGCGGCGACGATCCCAAGGGCGAAATCGAGACCTGCTTTAACGCTCTTTACGGGATGTTGATGCTGAGACTGCGCTCGCAGGAGGTTACACCCGAGACTCAGAATGCAGTGAAGCAGATCACCGCTTTTATAGCGCTGCTGAGTAACTACTTCAACCGCAACGAGGTAGAAGATATCTTTAAAGAAGAATCGGACGGCGAGGGCGCTACTTCCTGAGAAGCTTTATCATCTTCACAGCCAGGTCAAATGCAATCATGCGGGCGTTCCCGTTGAGGGCGGTGTCGTTGCAAGCGGCATCAAACTCGGCGATGATGCCCTCAATGTTGCGCTCGTTGATGAAGTTGGAGAACCGCGAAGAAAATGCCATCTCTTCGTCGTCGAGAGCCACAAGCTCGGGAGTGGAAAGATTCAGCATGAAGTTGTCGCGGGTCATTCTTGAGGAATAGGTGTAGAAGCGCATTGCCTTTTCGCGGCCAAGATCGGCAATTTTCTGGCTCCAGTCGCGCAGATCCCTGACCTGCTTCTTCCACGCCAGTCTCATCAGAGATACATAGAGCTCAAACATCTTGGCATGCTCGCGGCTGTCTGAACCCAACGCAAGCGCCCGGGAAAAACTGCCCCCCGCAAGAGCCGCGCGGGCCGAGGCCTCGGATGCTATCACTCCTTGAGAGCGGAGATAGTCGGCAACTTCATCGTCGGTGTATCGACGGACGGTGATACGCTGCGTGCGCGAATAAATGGTAGGCAGGATCGACTTGGGCGCGTCGCTCGTGAATATAAACAAGGTATCGGAGAAGGGTTCCTCGACCAGCTTGAGCAATTTGTTGGCGGCGGCTTCGTGCAGACGCTCGGGCAGCCACATGAGGACCACTTTGAAATGTGAGCGGCGGGCGGTTACGTTCAGGCGGGATATGAGAGCCGAGGCTTCATCCACATAGATCTGAGGCTGAGCATTTATGTTTCCGAGGGCCTGCAACCACCGGCTGAAGTCCATGAAAGGGTATTTAGTGATGTGCTCGCGGAAGTCAGCGGCATAATCATCGCTGACAGCAGACTTGCGGCCGTCCTTCTTAACTATGGGAAAAGACAGGATCGTGTCGAAATGGTTAAGGGCAGCGTGCTGGCGGCAAGCCTCGCAAACGCCGCATGAATCGCCGTCGGCGCGGTCGGTGCAATGGATATAAGCGGCCAGGGCACGCGCAAGAGCAAATTTTCCGACTCCGGGAACACCTTCGAGCAGCAGTGCGTGAGGGATGCGGTCATCGTCGACCATAGCCCTTAGACGCTCCTTTACATCTTCGTGTCCCGGAATATCAGCAAATCTCATTGCTCACGATGGCCGTTATGGGCGACATATTCCCTTACCTGCTGGAACAGGCGAGTCGCGAAGACAAAATCATTCAGAGCCTCATTAGCGGTAGTGTAGATCTGCGACATATCGCCGACCCACTCGCGATAACCTTTATTAATAAAGATGATGTTCTCGCCGATGCCGAGGACGGAATTCATGTCGTGGGTATTGATCACGGTGGTAATATTGTACTCGTGGGTGATATCGTGGAGCAGCTCGTCAATCACTATTGATGTCTTAGGGTCGAGGCCCGAGTTGGGCTCGTCGCAGAAGAGATATTTGGGATTGAGGGCGATAGCTCGCGCGATAGCGACACGTTTCTGCATACCACCGGAAATTTCGGAGGGGAACTTATTCTCGGCGCCCTTGAGGTCGACACGTTCGAGGCAGAACATAGCTCTCTCTCGTATCTCTTCCCATGGTTGCTGAGTAAACATCTTGAGGGGGAACATGACGTTTCCAAGCACAGTCTCGGAGTCGAAAAGGGCTGATCCCTGGAAAAGCATGCCGATCTCCTTGCGCAGCTCCTTGACCTGGTTCTGATCCATAGCCAGCAGATTGCGGCCGTCAAAAAGAATCTCACCCTGCTCGGGGCGCATCAGCCCCACGAGCGATTTCATCATCACAGTCTTGCCCGAGCCGCTCTGGCCTATGATCAGATTGGTCTTTCCGGTGTAGAAAGTAGCGTTGATATCGTGAAGGACAGTCCTGTCCTCAAACGACTTGGTAACATTCTTAACTTCAATCATTGCAACAGGAGCTTAGTGAGTAAGACGTCAAAGAGAAGGATGAGGATGCTCGAGGCCACGACACCGTTGGTCGAGGACTTGCCGACGTCAAGCGCGCCACCCTTGACATAGTAGCCGTAGAAAGAGGCCACGGATGCGATAATGTATGCAAACACGACAGACTTGATGAGTCCGTACCAGACATACCATTCGTTAAACAGAGCCTGGAGACCGTAAACATACTTGGTTACAGTTATAATATCCGTGAAAACAGCCACGAGCCAGCCGCCTATGAGCGAGGTAGCCATGCAGATGACAACAAGGACGGGCATAAAAGTAACGAATCCTATCACCTTGGGGAGCACAAGGAAATTAGCGGAATTGACGCCCATAATCTCAAGAGCGTCTATCTGCTCGGTGACACGCATAGTGCCGATTTCCGATGCGATATTGGAGCCGACCTTGCCGGCAAGAATGAGGCACAGGATAGAGTTGGAGAACTCAAGAAGAACGATATCACGGGTTGCAAGACCTACGGAATAGGCCGGAATCAGCGGCGAAGAAATATTCAACTGCATCTGAATCGCAATCACAGCGCCGATAAACAGCGAGATGATGATAACCAGAGGAATTGAATCGATGCCGAGCTTGAGAATCTCCTGCACCGTGCGGCGACCGAACTCGCGCCAACGGTCGGGAAGCGAGAAAACCCGCTTCATGAACAGACAATAACGTCCGAATGTAGCTAAAGAAGACTTGATAATCATGTCATGAACAAAAGTTGCAACAAAGTTAAACAAAAACTTGAAAAGAGACCGACTTCGGGAGCAGAATTTCATCTTTAGCCCCATCATTGTAGTCTATTTTGCCAAAAAAACGGAATAGATGAATAATAATCCAACTCAAATTTGTAACTTCGCGGCAACAATCCATCAACAACAGCAGTCATGATAATAATAGGCATCGCAGGAGGAACCGGTAGCGGCAAGACCACCGTTGTAAACAAGATAATCAACAGCCTTCCGGCAGGAGAAGTCGCCGTCATACCGCAGGATTCGTATTACAAGGATTCGAGTCATGTACCCGTCGAGGAACGCTCGAAGATAAATTTTGACGAACCCGACGCCATCGAGTGGCCTCTGCTCGTGAGCCATCTTGAAAAGCTCAAGAAGGGCGAGACCATCCAGATGCCGACGTATTCCTACCTAACATGCACCCGCCAGGCCGAAACTGTCGAAGTCAAGCCGAGCGATGTGGTGATCGTTGAAGGTATCCTTGTGCTTACCGACCCGCTGCTGCGCGACATGATGGATATCAAGGTGTTTGTGGATGCTGATGCCGACGATCGATTGATAAGGGTTATCGCCAGAGACTGCATAGAACGCGGACGCACACCCCAGATGGTAATTGACCGTTATCAGGACGTGCTCAAGCCCATGCACTGCCAGTATATCGAGCCGTGCAAGCGCTATGCCGACCTTATCGTGCCGCAGGGTGGCAGCAATATTGTAGCAATCAACCTGCTCACCGATTATATTTACAGCCGCCTTAAGAAAAAAGACTGAATGGGACTGCAATACCGACTTGACCGTAACAGAGAAGAAGAGGGCGAGATACCCAATCTTCTGAAAGTGGAGTCTCCGCAGGAGGCTGCCCGTCGTGCGCTTGAAGTAGCAGAGGACACATTGGCCGATCTCGAGGGCGATAAACCCGAAGCTATTCCGGCGGAGGACACGGCTATGGTCCTGCGCACGGACAATCTTGTAAAAAAATACGGAAAGCGCACGGTCGCCAATCATGTGAGTATCGATGTTACTCAGGGAGAGATCGTAGGTCTGTTAGGGCCCAACGGAGCCGGCAAGACGACTACGTTCTATATGACCACGGGTCTTATCACTCCCAACGAGGGCCGAATCTTTCTGAACGATCTCGACATTACCAAGGCGCCTGTCTACAAGCGTGCGCGTCTCGGAATCGGTTATCTTGCCCAGGATGCTTCCGTGTTCAGGAAACTGACGGTAGAGGACAATATCCGCGCGGTGCTCGAACTCACCCCGACAACAAAGGAGTATCAGAAAGAAAAGCTCGAGAGCCTGATTGCGGAATTCCGCCTCGAGAAGGTGAGGAAAAATCTCGGTGACCGCCTCTCGGGCGGCGAACGGCGACGCACGGAGATTGCGCGGTGCCTCGCCATCGATCCAAAGTTCATCATGCTCGACGAGCCCTTTGCCGGCGTGGACCCCATTGCTGTAGAAGACATTCAGAATATTATCTATAAGCTGAAGGAGAAGAATATAGGTATTCTGATAACTGACCACAATGCGCCTCAGGTGCTTTCAATCACCGACCGCGCCTATCTGCTCTTTGAAGGCCGAATCTTGTTCCAGGGGACACCCGAGGAACTGGCGTCGAACACAGTGGTGCGTCAGAAGTATCTCGGAAGCAACTTTATTTATACTCCCCGCAAGGTGTGATGCCCACCTTGTTATAATAAATCGCACTTTTTTTCGTTCATAACTTAGCCGCAAACCAAATATGCGGCATTTATGATGAAAATTAGACCAATCGCCATATTTCTGTTTATTACGGCACTGCTGTTGACAACAGTCAGTGCCGCCGCCGCTCCCGTCAAACTCCAGGGTCTCGTGACCGATGAAAACAACGAGCCGATGGAATTTGTGAGTGTCCACATCTCCGGCACGGCACTTGGTGCCACAACAGGTCTTGACGGCCGTTATCAACTGTCTTTTCCTGCTACCGATACAGTCAAGGTCGTGTTCTCATGCATAGGGTACGAGGACTCGCGCCGTACCCTGCTCAACCCCGAAGGTGAAGTGACAGTTAATGTCAAGATGCAGCCCAAGAGCTACGAACTCAACGGGCTTGAGGTAACCGATATCCAGCGCCAGACGGGGCAGCTTATGAGAATAGATCCCGGGACATCGCGCCTGGCTCCGAGCGCCTCGGGCAACGGTGTCGAGAATCTTCTGGGCACGATGGCCGGCGTGACAAGCGGCAATGAAATGTCGAGTCAGTATAATGTGCGCGGCGGTACCTATGACGAAAACCTCGTGTATATCAACGGTATCGAGGTCTATCGTCCGCAACTCGTCAGCTCGGGTCAGCAGGAGGGTCTCAGTATAATCAATCCCGATATGGTAGGGGCTGTGTCTTTCTCGACCGGCGGCTTTCCCGCGCAGTATGGCGACAAGATGTCGAGCGTGCTCGATATCACTTACCGCGAACCGGAATCATTTGAAGGCGCGGCATCCCTCTCGCTAATGGGGGGAAGCCTCACCCTCGGCTCGTCATCGTCACGATTCACCCAGATTCACGGCGTGCGCTACAAGAGCAACGCATCACTGCTGAGTTCGATGGACGACAAGGGCGAGTATGACCCGCGATTTTTTGACTATCAAACCAATATGACCTTTAAATTCAACAATAAGTTTAAAGCGTCGTTTTTGGGTAACATAGCTATTAACAATTACAAATTTATCCCTCACAACCGCACGACCACTTTCGGAACTTCTACCGATGCAAAGCAGTTCAAAGTATACTTTGACGGCGGGGAGAAGGATAAGTTCGAGACGTGGTTTGGAGCATTGAGTCTGAATTATAAACCTAATTCAGGGAATAACTTCACATTCCTGGCTTCAGGCTTCCTGACCAACGAACTTGTAGCATACGACATCTCCGGAGAATACTGGCTTGACCAGGCCGGAACCTCGGGAGACGAGAACACCGGTAATGAATCGGTGGGCGGCGAGCTCGGGGTGGGGCGCTATCACGAGCATGCGCGCAACCGTCTCAAGGCATCGGTCCTGCAGTTTGCGCTGCACGGAACGACAGGAATCTCGAAGCATAACCTTGATTATGGCGTGAGCATGAACTTCGAGAATATTCATGACCGCGCGCGTGAGTGGGAATTGCGTGACTCGGCCGGCTACTCTTTGCCCTTTGATCCCGATGCGCTCAAGGTGATATATAACCTTGATTCGAAGAACGATGTCAGCTCGACTCGCATTGCCGCTTATGTTCAGGATACATACAGGCTTCAGACCTCGGCAGGGTATCTCAATATCAACGGCGGTATCAGAATGAGTTACTGGAGCTATAACAAGGAGTTTCTCGTGAGCCCGCGCATCAATCTGGGCTTTGTTCCTGACAAAGCTCCGCGATGGTCGTTCCGGTTTGCCACCGGTCTTTACTATCAGTCGCCTTTCTACAAAGAATACAGGCAACCGGTAGCCGACGAGGACGGGAACACCATCATTGTCCTTAACCCGGATATCAAGTCTCAGCGCAGTTTCCAGTTTATCGGAGGCGCTGATTATACCTTCCGCTCATTCAACAGGCCATTCAAGCTTACAGCGGAGGCTTATTACAAACTTCTCTCGAATCTGATCCCCTTTGAAGTCGATAATCTAAAGCTGACCTATGCAGGCGAGAACCTCACCAACGGCTACGCCATGGGGCTTGATCTCAAGCTATTCGGGCAATTTGTGCCGGGCAGTGATTCATGGATCAGTTTCTCGCTGATGAAAACGATGGAGAAACTGAACGGTGTCAGTGTTCCGCGACCTACTGACCGCCGCTATTCCTTCGCACTGTTTTTCACTGATTATTTCCCGAAGATTCCGCGCCTGAAATTCAGCCTCAAAGGTCTTTTCAGTGACGGATTGCCGACAACTGCTCCGCGCCGCGGCCGAGATGAAGGCTATTTCCGCGCACCTGCCTACAAGCGTGTCGACATCGGGTTGTCATACGGGTTAATTACTGAAGCTGATGC
>CAYVTB010000025.1:0-18679 GCA_964454365.1 uncultured Bacteroides sp.
AAGGCGCCCAGGAGGTCGCGGATTTTGGTGCGTATATCGCCGACAGCGACACGGTCGATCGTGTCAAAGACCGTCAGAGTCTCGTCGAGCAGCGACGCCTGATTCTGGGCGAAATACCCTATTTTCACGTTATGCCCTATCTTCAATGACCCTGTGAACGGTATCTCGCCCATGATACACTTCACGAGCGTCGACTTGCCCTCGCCGTTCTTGCCCACAAAGGCCACTTTCTCGCCGCGGCGGATGGTGAACGTGGCGTTGTCAAAGACCTGATGGTCGCCGTAGGCTTTTCCAACGTTGTCAGCGATCACCGGATAGTCGCCCGAGCGCGGAGCCGGCGGAAAGCGCAGGTTGAGATGGGAAGTGTCGACCTCGTCGACCTCGATACGCTCGATCTTGGCCAGCTGCTTCATGCGGCTCTGGACCTGCACGGCCTTGGTCGCCTTGTAGCGGAAACGCTCGATAAAGGCCTCGGTGTCGGCGATCTGCTTCTGCTGGTTATTGTAGGCGCGCATCTGCTGCTCGATGCGCTCGGCACGCAGGGCGACATACTTGGAATAATTCACCGAGTAGTCGTAGATCTTTCCCAATGAAATCTCTATGGTGCGGTGAGTGACATTGTCGATGAAAGCACGGTCGTGGCTCACGAGAACGACTGCCTTGGCTTTGGTGATAAGAAAGTTCTCGAGCCACTGGATCGACTCGATGTCGAGGTGATTGGTGGGCTCGTCGAGAAGCAGCACGTCGGGGCGCTGCAGCAGTAGCTTGGCCAGCTCGATGCGCATGCGCCAGCCGCCGCTGAACTCCGATGTAGGCCGGATGAAGTCGCTACGCACGAAACCGAGACCGAGAAGCGTCTTTTCGAGCTCGGCCCGGCAATTGTCGGCTGAGGCCATGGCGATCTGCTCGGTCAGCGTCGTCATCGAGTCGATGAGCCGATGATATTCCTCGCTCTCGTAGTCCTCGCGGCCGGCGAGTTCCTCGTTGAGCCGGTCGAGCTTTTCCTGCATGCGGTCGATATGGGCAAAGGCCTTCCCCACTTCTTCCTCGACCGTGAGGGTATCGGTGGTGATCATCGTCTGGGGCAGATAGCCCACGGTGATACCTGCCGGGATGGCGACACTACCCCCGGTCGGTTGCTGCAGGCCGGCGATTATCTTCAGCATCGTCGATTTACCGGCGCCATTTTTCCCGACAAGGGCTATGCGGTCTTTATCATTAATCACATAGTTTATATTATCGAAGAGCGTCCTGGCGCTGAATTCTACCGAAAGGTTGTTGATTGAAATCATCGGCTTGTTGTCGTGTGGGGGCTTTGTCATAAGGCGGGGACGGCCATTGCTGCCCGTCCCCGCCGCTTTTATCTCTAATTAATATTAATTGATCATGTCGAGGATGATCTGCTTCACGTCGTTGGCGATCTTCGTTGCACCGGCGGCTGTGCGGGCTTCCGAGTAAACGCGGATGATGGGCTCGGTGTTGCTTCGGCGCAGGTGGACCCACTTGTCGGCGAAGTCGATTTTCACGCCGTCGATATCGGTAATCTTCTCGCCGGCAAACTTAGCCTTCACCTTCTCCAGGAGAGCGTCGACATCGAGATCGGGAGTGAGCTGAACCTTGGTCTTGTACATCTTGTACTCGGGGAGCTCGGCGCGGATTTCAGAGGCTTTCTTGCCGCTCTTGGCCATCATGGTCAGGAACAGGGCGACGCCTACCAGCGCATCGCGGCCGTAGTGCAACTCGGGATAGATTACACCGCCGTTACCTTCGCCGCCGATGACGGCATTGGTGCGTTTCATCTCGGTGGTAACGTTCACCTCGCCGACAGCCGATGCCGTATAGGTGCAACCGAGATCCTCGGTCACTTCGCGCAGGGCACGGGTCGAGCTCAGGTTGGAAACCGTCGGGCCCGGAGTGCGACGCAGGATATAGTCGGCGATCGACACGAGAGTGTATTCCTCGCCAAACATCTCGCCGCCATCCTTTACAAGGGCGAGGCGGTCAACGTCGGGGTCGACAACGATGCCGAGGTCGGCACCGGTGTCCTTCACCAGGGTCGAGATGGCCGTGAGGTTCTCGGGCAGCGGCTCGGGATTGTGAGCGAAGTGGCCCGTGGGGTCACAGTTGATGGTCAGGATATTCTTGACACCGAGAGCGCGCAGCAACTGGGGAATAATCACGCCGCCTACCGAGTTAACGGCATCCACGGCAATAGTGAAGTTGGCTGCCTCGATAGCATCGCGATCCACGAGGTCGAGCGCGAGCACCATGTTGATATGCTTGCTGTTGTAGGTATCGTTGGTAAACAGCTGCCCGAGCTTGTCGACGGGAGCGAAGGTGAAATCCTTCTCCTCGGCCATGCGGAGCACTTCCTTGCCTTCCTCGGCAGTGAGGAATTCGCCGTTCTCGTTGAGGAGTTTCAGCGCGTTCCACTGCATGGGGTTGTGGGAGGCCGTGAGGATAAGGCCGCCGCAGGCACCTTCGCTTGTCACTGCTATTTCGGTGGTTGGGGTAGACGCCATTTCAATATTGATAACGTCAAAACCCATGCCGGTCAAGGTGCCGCAGACGATTTCAAGCAGCATTTTGCCGGAAACGCGGGCGTCGCGGCCCACAACGATGGTGTTGGACTTGCGGGTGGTGGTCTTGGCTATATATGTAGCATAGGCCGCCGTGAATTTTACAATATCGAGGGGGGAGAGGCCTTCACCGGGTCGGCCGCCAATGGTGCCGCGTATACCCGAAATGGATTTGATCAGAGACATGCTGGTTTAGGATTAGATTTTTGGACGATAGTAGCGTATGTTGTATAGAAAGGGCTGGACATATGACATCTCAGTGGGCATCCCGTACTGCGACTTGATCACGATATTGACCACGCAGTCGACCGGCAGATACTTGAGCGGTGTCTGCACGCCCACGCCGTTGTTATATGACGAGCTAATCTGATAATTGTCAAAGCGGAACGAATAATTGCCGTTAAGCACATCGTAGTTACCGTCCGGCGCGGGAAGCTTGCCGTCGGCATAGTAGGACAGGTTGTAGCGCCAGTAACGGAAATAAATCTGTTCATCGTTCTTGACCATGTTGCCGGGGGTGCCGGCGTCGAGAACCTGCATATAAAGCTGGCCGTCCTCGTCGAGCCGGTAGTAAGGTGCATCGGGGCCCACTTCAAAGACTGTATCGGCCGGGACCTCGTTGATCACGCGCTGATCGGCAAGGAAACGGTTGACGCTCATGTTTTCATCCGTGAGCAGCTCGGCATAGGTCTTGCTGTCGGAACACGACTGCATTGCCGCCGAGGCAAGCGCCGCTGCAACAAGCATCACGAGTTTCAGGATTTTCTTCATATTTCGGGTAAAGGTATTATCGGTTGGAAAGATATAATTTACGATTGGTGGGCAGCAAGCTGCGGAACAGCTCGGCGGCTTCCTCGAGAGTACCGCGGAATTCGCCGCCGGCGGCATTGAGATGTCCTCCGCCACCGAAGTGCTCGCGGCACAGTTCATTGACCGGGAAGCTGCCCAGCGAGCGCATCGACACCTTGACATAGCCGTCCTCCTCGCGCAGGAAGCACGAGTAAACCACGTCGGGAATCGCCAGCGGCTTGTTGACAAGCCCCTCGGTGTCGCCCTTGGTATAGTGAAAACGGTTGAGCTCAGCGCGGCTCAGGGTGATAAGCGCTGCACCGTCCTTAGGGAAGACTTCCATTTTTTTGAGGATGGCATAAGCGTTGAGGCGCATGCAGTTCTCAGAATGTGTCTCGAACTGGTGGCGGTAGATGGCCTCTATGTCGGCTCCCTTTTTCATTAACTCAGCCACCACGATATGAATTTCGGGGTCCGAGGCATTATAAGAGAAATTGCCGGTATCAGTCATCATGCCGGTCAGCAGACACTCCGCTGCGGGCTTGTCGATGAGATCAAACAGCTCGAGCCCGCAGAGCACCCTGAAAAGCAGATAGCATGTCGAAGACATTTCGGGCCGCGAAATCGACACCTCCGCAAAGTCGCCGGGATCGAGATGATGGTCAATCAGCACCTTGCGGGCCGATGACTGCTCGACAGGCTCGGCCAGTTTCTCGATGCGTTTCAGGTCATTGAAATCGAGACAGATTATAAGGTCGGCATCTTCGATAAGCTTGCGGGCAAAGTCGGGATAACGTGTTGCATCCGTGGCGTCCTTTGCTCCGGGAAGCTTGCGCAACTGAGGCGGAAGCATGTCGGGATAGATCACCCGGGCTTCCTTGCCCATGCGTTGAAGCACCTGCTGCAGAGCAAGTGTAGAACCGGCTGCATCGCCGTCGGGAGCCGTGTGGCCCACGATAACGATATGCTCCGAGTCGCGAAGCAGAGCCTTCAGTTGTTTCAGTTTTTTATCTTCGTTGAGGCTTGAAATCATCTATGACGTCAATTATCCTGCAAAGGTAAAAAATAATCTGCAACTTTTACTCAAATTTAAGAATTTTTACCGCACCCCTCCATTAGGAAGAACGCTTTCAATGATCTGAATTATTTTTTGCCGAAGAGTATTATGGCGTCGATATTACACACGACTCTGAAAGGATTAATAATTAATCAGGTTTGAAAAATCAGGTTTTTCATTACCCCGTCCGCTCGTTATTGTGAACTTTCCGTCTTTCAGTACAATTACATAGGTGATAAAATAACCTAATTCCACCGGATTATACTCGGCGCCCGACAGGGCCATCTTGGTAATTCTTATTGCTGTCTCTTCATCAGGCATCAAATTTCTAAAAAATGGATTGGACGCTTCATGTCCGTAGAATGATATTGTATCATTTTGAGTCCAAAATATGTAGGATACAGGATACCCTTTAGTAGACGAAAACCAAGAGCTTCCGTAAATTGTATCTGTAGACATCGTGCGAAGCATGGTAAATCGACGACGATCTTTGATTTCCAGAGGTTGTATCTTAGGCTCATAATGTACTAATCTTTTTAATTCGACATCTACGGAATCTGCAATCTCATAACCTAACTCACCTAATGGGATTGCCCTTTGTGGTGTCAACGCTAACAAGACGACACTTGTTAACACAGCAAATAAAACATATAATAACTTCATCTTCAATATCTGGCGAATTTACTAATAGCTCCGTTATAAAATTTTGTGACCCATGCCTGTGTTATAACACCATCCTTAAATATCATCTTTATAGCAAAAGTTATATAGTGATTGGGATCTCCTTCAACATCTTCAATCGGTGCCCAATATCTTGGTGGTAAGAAGTCAAGGCTGTCAGCTCCATGCAATCTTGTAGAAAGACATTCTTTAAGATGCCCCACACTATAAATTATTCTTTTTTTTGTATTTAATCGCCGTTTCACATTAGTGTCAGGACGAATTGGATAGTTATCTATAGGACTATCCTTAGCAACAGTGTCGGTTTTTGTCCAAAACATATAGGCTCTACTGATCCATTCATTGTACTGATAACCTGGCGCAGCTATTATAGCGTAAAGAGTATCATTCTTATTTAGCCGCATATGCTCTACATCATCAAATTCATAGAGACCGTAGCGAGTACGCTCAGGATTTATAATAGTGTAACCGAACATGTTGCAGAGGTGTTTATCCAATACAAAATCAAGTCCCTGGAGCTTTATTCCTCTCAAATCATTGAATTCTACCGTCTTCGGTTGCTCATAACCTTCCCAACTTGCAGTGTCGAGCAATTCCATCGGATCCTTTGATCGAAGTGACTCAGATATGGAATTATGCTGCATAGCAGTTCTTTCAGTCCTTTCCGACGACGCAAATTCTATAGCTGTAACAGCAGACCCACACTTAAATGCCGCTAACATTATAGCGATGCCACATACCGAAACCAATAGCACAATTTTTTTTCATAAGGTCAGAATGCCGAAAACATTAATACGGTTATTAAGGGGAGAGAGGTATCATGGTATATTATTTTCGCAAAAATACAAAATTTTCATATATAACTATAGCATTTTTCAGTTTTTTACTTCAAAAAGTTTCAAATAGTCCCCGTAGCCTTCGCGGGCCATGTCTTCGAGGGGGATGAACCGTAGAGCAGCGCTGTTGATGCAATAGCGCAGGCCGCCGGTTGCCGCAGGACCGTCGGGGAACACATGCCCCAGATGGGCGTCGCCCGCGGCACTTCTCACCTCGGTGCGCTCCATGCCGTGGCTGCTGTCGTGGCGCTCCACGACAAGGCTGTCGGCAATCGGGCGACTGAACGACGGCCACCCGCAACCCGAGTCAAATTTATCTCCCGACGCGAAAAGCGGCTCGCCCGTGGTCACGTCCACATAGATACCGGGGCGGTGATTGTCCCAATATTCATTTTGGAACGGTGGCTCGGTGCCGTTTTCCTGAGTCACATAGTATTGCATGGGAGTGAGCTTCAGGCGCAGATCGGTTTTGGAACCCTTGCGATAGCGTCGCGCGATTTCAAACAGCCGCGGATCGAGGTGACAGTAGCCGCCCGGGGTCTTGTCAAGATAGTCCTGGTGATAATCTTCGGCGGCATAGAAATTCTCGAGCGGAAGAATCTCTACGGCCCAATCTTCGCCGTAAACGCTGCGCGCATAGGCCACGGCGTCCTCAATCTGCTTGCGCTGAGCCGCATCCCGGTAATATATTCCCGTCCTGTACTGATGCCCGACATCGTTGCCCTGCCGGTCGACACTCGTCGGGTCGATCGTGAGCAGATAAAGCCCCACGAGCGCATCCACATCAATGCGCGACGGGTCATAGACAACTTCGACACCTTCGGCAGCCGACGAGACACCGTCGCACACCTGGCGATAGGTCGGCGACGGCATGTTACTGTTAACATATCCCACTGTCGTTGATTCAACACCATCGATTTGTTTGAAGAAATGCTCTGTGCCCCAGAAGCATCCTCCCGCAAAGTATATTGATTCCATATCTTTTTCTTTTGTGCCGGCGGCCACGCATCCTGCGAGCACAACCGCCGCGGCGATTAATATTGTTTTCATCTGAATGTATAACGGCGACAATGGCCTCGGAAGGCTTGTAAAATTGTTAATTTTCTTTAAAAGAAAGACATCCTGTCAATTTTAGCCGAATTTTTACGTCATATATATAATAAACCGACATAAGACAACCAATCAATTCTTAGATATGAAGCACATTTTACTCGCAGCGGCCGTTGCAGCCGCGCTGCCTGTAACAGCCACGGCAGAAGCCCCTCTGTGGCTGCGCAACGTTGCGCTGTCGCCCGACGGCAAGACTATCGCATTCACCTACAAAGGTGATATTTTCACTGTTCCCGTGACCGGCGGACTCGCCAAGCAGATCACCAGCAACCCTGCCTATGATACTGCACCCGCCTGGAGCCCCGACGGCACCATGATTGCCTTCTCAAGCGACCGTGTCGACTCTCAGGACGTCTTTGTAATAAGCTCCGAAGGAGGGACAGCCCGCCGGCTCACCACCCACTCGGCCGGCGAAACAGTCCGCGGCTGGCTCAACGACTCGACCGTCATATTCTCTGCCTCCTACGCTCCGGCCCGCGAGGCTGCCCAGGGCGACTTTGCCGCCCAGGTCTACACCGTCTCCATCAACGGCGGCCGCCCCGAGATGCTTTCCACCATCCCGATGACAGCCGTGAACGCCGATGGCAACGGCCGCATTCTCTACCAGGACCGCAAGGGCTATGAAAATCTCTACCGCAAGCACGAGCACTCGTCGAGCACTCCCGACGTGTGGTTGCTTGAAAACGGTAAATTCACCTGTCTGACAACCTTTGACGGCAACGACCAGAACCCTGTGTGGACCGGCAAGGATACCTTTGCCTACATCAGCGAGGAAGACGGCACGCTCAACATCTACTCCCGCAACCTTGACGGCACCGCAAAGAAGCGCCTCACGTCTTTCACCAATCACCCGGTGCGCTCGCTGAGCGCCGATGCTGCCGGCAACCTCCTTGCCTTCAGCTGGAACGGCGAGATATACACCATGCGTCCCGGTGCCGAGCCGATCAAGGTAGACGTCACTATCGTGAGTGACGACTTTGACAACGACCACGTCATGCAGACACGCTCATCGGGTGCAACCGCCATGGCCGTGAGCCCCGACGGCAAGGAAGTCGCCTTCGTTATCCGCGGCGACGTTTATGTCACCTCCGTAGAATATGAAACCACCCGCCGCATCACCGACACTCCGGGACAGGAGCGCAACGTGAGCTTCAGCGCCGACGGCCGCACACTCGTCTACGACAGCGAGCGCGACGGCAAGTGGCAACTCTTCACCTCGACCATCAAGAATCCCGACGAAAAGTCATTCACCTATGCGACCGAGTTTGTCGAAGAGCCGCTCTACAGCTGCGAGACAACCGCCCAGCAACCCGTCTACAGCCCTGACGGCAACAAGATAGCCTTCCTCGAGAACCGCACTATCATCCGCGTAATCGACCCGGCGACCAAGGAAATTGTCACAGCCCTCGACGGCAAGTACAACTATTCTTACAGCGACGGAGACGTTGAATTCATGTGGAGTCCCGACTCAAAACGCCTGTTGACGAGCTACATCGGTAACGGCGGCTGGAACAACTGCGATATTGCCATGGTCAACGCCGACGGTACCGAGCTGGTGGACCTCACCGAGAGCGGTTACTCCGATGCCAACCCGCGCTGGGCGCTCGACGGCGAAGCCATCACCTGGGAAACAAGCCGCTACGGCATGCGTAGCCATGGCTCATGGGGCTCGCAGTCCGACGTCATGTTCATGGCCCTTACACCCGAGGCCTTCGACCGCCTGCACCTCACCGAGGAGGAAGCCGAACTCGCCAAGGAGAACAAGGACAAGGACGATGATGAAGATGCCGAGGAGCCTGCCAAGGGCAAGGGAAAAGGTAAAAACAAGAATAAGAACAAGAAGCCCGAAGCTCCCGCCGGCCCTGTCTTTGACCTCGCCTCGCGCCAGACTCGCGTCGAGCGTCTGACACCCATGTCGGGGCTCATCGGCGACTACTATCTTTCGCCCGACGGTGACAAGCTCTACTATGTGGTCCGCGATGTCGCCGGCGATAACAACCTGATGGAATATGACCTGCGCGAACAGGAAACATCCACCCTCGTCAAGGGCGTAAGCGGCGCCATCGTTCCTGATGCCAAGGGCGAGAACATCTTCATAATCTCGGGTCGCGGCATGTCCAAGATCAACCTTTCCTCGGGCAAGAAAGATAACATCACCTTCAGCGCCCCCTATGACCGCCATCCCTCGCTTGAGCGCGAATATATCTATGAACACATGCTCTCGCAGGTCCGCGACAAGTTCTATGACAAAGACCTCCACGGCGTCGACTGGGAAGCCTACGGCGAAAACTACCGTCGCTTCCTGCCCTATATAAATAATAACGAAGACTTCGCGATCCTTCTCAGCGAGATCCTCGGCGAGCTCAACGCCTCCCACACAGGCGGCCGCCATTACGGCGGTGTCTCCCATCCGACAGCCTCTCTTGGTGCCTATTTCGATCCTTCTTATCAGGGCGACGGCCTTCTCGTGGCCGAGACCCTCGCCGGCGGCCCCCTCGCCACGGCCCGCGCAGGCGTGAAACCCGGCGATGTCATCACTTCGATCGACGGAACGGCAATCACAGCCGGCATGGATTATTTCCCCTTGCTCGCCGACAAGACCGGTCGCAAAGTGAGACTGGGTGTTCGCGCTACAGACGGCACCGAGCGCACCATTGAAGTCAAGCCTATCAGCGCCGGCATGGAAAGCTCCCTGCTCTACAACCGCTGGGTGCGCCGCAACCAGGCCCTTGTGGACTCCATTTCCGACGGCCGCATCGGCTATGTTCATGTCCACGGCATGGATTCGCCCAGCTTCCGCACGGTCTACAGCGAGCTGCTCGGCAAGTACCGCAACCGCGAGGCTGTCATCGTCGACACCCGCTGGAACGGCGGCGGCTGGCTCCACAACGATCTTGCTCTCCTTCTCGGTGGCAAGGAATATGTGCGCTTCGTACCGCGTGGCCAGTATGTGGGCTCCGAACCGTTCTCCCAGTGGACCAAGCCCTCGGTGATGCTCGTCAACGAGGCCAATTACAGCGACGCCCACGGCTCGCCCTTCGTCTATCAGACCTTGGGGCTCGGCGAAGTTGTCGGTGCTCCTGTTCCCGGCACGATGACCGCCGTGTGGTGGGAGACCCAGATTGACCCGTCCATCGTTTTCGGTATCCCTCAGGTTACATCCATCGACATGCAGGGCAATGTTCTTGAGAATCATCAGCTCAATCCCGACATTCTCATTTACAATGCTCCCGGCGATGTAGCTGCCGGCATCGACACGCAGATCATCAAGTCGGTGGAGCACCTCCTGCAGAAACTCGATTCAGCCAAAGCCGAATAACTCCGGTACCGTATAAAAAAAGTTGTCGCCCTAAACCTTGCAAGGTTTAGGGCGACTATTATTAGCAAAAGAGGTTTAATGGAGACCGACCATCGGCAACATGGCTGCTACGTCAGTATCACCTGTGAACATTGCGACTGTGAGCCAGATAAGAAGTAACACAATCAGGATACCGGCTATAATTGCGAGCCACACTTTGTTGGTCTTGTTCTGTTTGGATGACATAATGAGATAAATTTATTTATAAGGTTTATATTCAAAACACGTTAGTATTCCAAGTTGTTCACTCTGCGCCGAGAAGAAATCGGGCTTCGTCGGCCAGCATCGAGGCCAGACCCGAAATCGGATCGTGCCGGGCGAGTTCATCCTCAGCAGCTTTCAACGCCGCTGCGGGATGCTCGCTGAGGGTACAGAAGTAGAGCCTCAGCCCGGTATAGCGCTTGAGCGGCTCTTCCGAGGAAGCGAGGCGAGCGGCAAGCTCACCGGCAAACGGCGCGTATCGCAACAGCTTGAAACAAAGGATATCGGCATCCTCGGGCCACTTTACTCTTGTTACCAGTTCCAGTGCTTTATCCTGCGTGAGCATTTCATGGGGATAGATCATCGGGGCCAGCAGAGCGCTTTCCCGCAAGTCAGTATCTGCCCACAATGCCTCGGCCAAGGCCGCATCCTTTCCGATACCGGCAGCTATCTCGTTAAGCTGCGGAAGATTGACCCCGAAGACGAGACGGTAGGGACAGCCGGCACGACGCAGACCGTCGGCAACGATGCCGTTGCGCATCGAGTAAAGCGAGCGCTTGACCCGCTGCATGGGATTGAAATTCTCCTCGCTCATGAATCGAAACTTTCCGCTCCTTGCTGGATATAGGAAGCAGCAGTCATGTCGCTGCTCACGGGCACGACAGAAATGTAGTTCTTTCCAAGCCAATATTCATCGGTATCGGTGGCCTGCGGCTCGTCGTTGACAAATCGACCCGTGAGCCAGTAGAATGGATTGCCGGAGGGATCTGTATAGCGGGCATATTCATCAGTCCAATGTCCCAGAGCGGCGCGACAGACTCTGACGCCCTCGGGCTCGACTCGCGCCGGGATATTGACATTGAGACAAACACCCTGAGGCAAAGCGTTTTCAAGCAGCTTGGCGACGATTTCTTTTACGAAGGGCATTCCCATGGTGAAATCGGCTTTCATGGAATGATGAAGCAGCGAGAAACCACAGGAAGTTATGCCTTGGGTGCAGCCTTCGAGGACGGCGCCCATCGTGCCGGAATACAGCACGTTGCATCCCGAGTTGGAACCGTGATTTATACCGGCGAGCACGAGATCGGGCTTGCGGGGTACAATGGCATCGAGGGCGAGCTTGACACAATCGACCGGCGTACCGCTGACGGTGAACATCCTGGCACTGCGATAATCTGCAACAGACTTTATGCGGAGCGGGGCGCCGACTGTCAGCGCTGAGGACTGCCCCGACTGGGGCTCGGCAGGGGCCACAACTATGACATCGGCATCCTCCGGGACACAGTCGACAAGTCGCAACAGTCCGGGAGCCGAGATGCTGTCATCGTTGGTTATGAGTATTAAAGGCTTCGTTTCAGTCATTGAAAAGTCATTTTTTTCAGTTTCAACCGCAAAGGTAATAATTTTTTGTTTAGCATTTTTGGGTTGGGCGAGATTTGTCATGGATGATATAGTTTCACGGTCAAATAATTAATCATAATATCCTCAATCACAGCTTATTGTCATTCAGATTATATAAGTTATCAACATTTTTGTGATTTTTCGTGGAACAATTCTTTGGCGTTCACAAAATAATTAGTTACTTTGCAGTGTAAAAACGATGATGCGCCGCCCCGCGGCCTTCTCCCTAACAATAATATCAACCCTATGGGCAAAATCATAGCTATAGCCAACCAGAAAGGCGGAGTGGGAAAGACCACGACGACCATCAATCTGGCTGCATCCCTCGCCAACGAGGGTAAGAAAGTACTCATTATCGATGCCGATCCCCAGGCCAACGCCACCTCGGGCTACGGTATCGATCCCCGCTCGATGACATCGTCGATCTACGAATGTCTTGTCGACGGTTACCCGCTCGACGGCTCGCAGGTGGAAACTTGTGTCAAGGGTCTCGATCTGCTGGGTTCGCGCATCGACCTTGCCGGCGCGGAACTCGAGCTCATCGGCCGCGAGCATCGCGAGCGCGTCCTCGCCAATCTTCTCCAGCCCATCCGCGACAAATATGATTACATTCTCATCGACTGTTCACCATCCCTTGGCCTCATCACGGTCAACGCTCTGACCGCCGCCGACTCGGTCATTATCCCCGTGCAGGCCGAGTATTTTGCCCTCGAGGGTATTTCCAAGCTTCTCAACACCATCCGCATAATAAAGTCGCGCCTTAATCCTTCACTCGAAATCGAAGGTTTCCTGCTGACGATGTACGACGCCCGCCTGCGCCTCGCCAATCAGATCTACGAGGAGCTCAAGGGCCACTTCGCCGACATGGTTTTCGACACAGTCATTCCACGCAACATACGTCTTAGCGAGGCCCCGAGCCACGGCTTGCCCGTGATTCTCTACGATCCCGACTCCCGCGGAGCCACGAGCCACAATCTGCTCGCCCGCGAGATTCTCGCCAAGCACAAGGCCCGCAAGCATTAATCCACAAGCCTCATTTACCAATCAATCACATACCTTTCAATGGCACACAACCATCCAAAACGCAATGCTCTCGGCCGCGGCCTCGACACCCTGATTTCTATGGACGATGTCCCTGCAAGAGGGTCGTCGGCCATTAATGATATCCCCCTGAGCCGCATCACCGCCAACCCCGACCAGCCGCGTCGCACATTCGACGACGAAGCCCTGGCCGAGCTTGCAACCTCTATCCGTGAACTCGGTATCATCCAGCCCCTGTCGCTGCGCAAGACCGGCCCCGACAGCTATCAGATCATAGCCGGTGAACGCCGATATCGCGCCGCGTTGCTCGCCGGCCTCGAATCTGTTCCCGCTTATATCCGCAGCGCCAACGATGTAGAGCTCACCGAAATGGCGCTTATCGAAAACATCCAGCGCGAAGATCTCAACGCCATTGAAATCGCCCTCACCTTCCGCAAACTCATCGACCAATATAATCTTACCCAGGAACGCCTCAGCGAACGCATAGGCAAGAAACGCGCCACGGTCGCCAACTTCCTGCGATTGCTAAGACTTCCCGCCGAGGTCCAGCTCGGTCTCCGCGACAAGCGCCTCGACATGGGCCACGCCCGCGCCCTGCTGACCATCGCAGATCCCGCGCTCCAGCTCAAGCTTTACAACGAGATCGTGCGCAACGGTCTCTCGGTGCGTCGGGTCGAAGAACTCGCCAAGGCCTACAGCAACGGTGACGTAGAAGCGGCCAAGACCACGGCAAAAGAGAAATCCGCTGCCTCCCGCTACACATCGAGCGACTTCGACATCCTCAAGAAACATCTTGCAAGCACGTTCCGCACATCCGTCGGCTTCCGTCGCGACAGCAGTGGTAAAGGCAAGATCACTTTCTCGTTCAACGGAGACGACGAGCTCGAGCGCCTCATATCCCTCTTCGACACTCTAAATCCGGCCCGTTGACAACCTTGCTGCGACATATCAGACCGGTTATCGTCCTGCTGGCAATCATCTGCGCCTTCCATGCCGGCGCGCAGAATGAGCGCCGACCCGTGCGGCATGCCCATGGAACGACGACAATTGCCGTGGATACAACCGGAATCTTCACGGCCGACTCAATATTTTCCGCGTCGGTTGACTCTCTGAAGACTCAGTTCAAACCTCAGTCTCCCTATGATTTCTGGGAGCCGACCGAGGTTACTTTCAACCCCGACCCCAATAGGGCCGTGTGGATGTCGGCTCTCTTCCCGGGCCTGGGCCAGGTCTACAACCGCCGCTACTGGAAACTGCCTATTATCGTAGGCGGCTTTCTCGGACTCGGTTACGCGACTTCATGGAACAACGGCATGCTCTCGGACTATACCAATGCCTACCGCGACATCATGGACAATGACCCGACGACCAACTCCTACATGAATTTCTTCCCACCGACCACCCAGGAGAGCGACCTCGACAAGAACTGGCTCACCAACATCCTGCAGTCGCGCAAGAATTTCTACCGCCGTAACCGCGACCTGTGCATCATCTGCATGGTCGGCGTTTACCTTATCGCCATGGTCGATGCTTATGTAGACGCTTCCCTAAGCCACTTCGATATCAGTCCCGACCTTTCAATGGACGTGACCCCCACCCTGATTCAGGACGGGCGCAACACGCTGCCATCGCTCGGCCTGGCCTGGTGTCTCAATTTCTGATATTCTCTCCTGTCATGACAATCTAACCACTCCCCCGCCAATGAAAACCTCAACCCTGCTCGCTACAGTGCTGCTTATGTTCACGGCTTCAGTGCCCGCAGCCGTTGCCCGCCCCGATATTCTGTCCATCCGCGACAGCCTCCATGAAGTGCCCGTCATCTATCCTGAAAGTTTCGAGAGCGACGTGCGCGCAATGCAGGAAAACTGGTACCTGCGCAATTATGCCGAAATCGACGACCGTGCCGACAGCCGGGAGGCCGTTGAGGTTACCGACGCCGAGCTCATCGAACGCCTTGGCCAGATGCCGACAGTTATCGAGATGCCATTCAACTCAGTAGTGCGCAACTATATCGACATGTATGCCACGCGTCGCCGTCAGCTCGTTGAAAACATGCTCGGTCTCGGAATCTATTATATGCCCATCTTCGAGCAGGCGCTTGACCGTTACGGCATGCCGCTCGAGCTCAAGTATCTCCCCGTAATAGAGAGTGCCCTCAACCCCGACGCCGTTTCCCGCGCCGGCGCCACCGGCCTGTGGCAATTCATGCTTGCAACGGCGACAGGCGAAGGCCTCGAGGTCAATTCGCTGGTTGACCAGCGTCGCGATCCCTACGCGTCGTCCGACGCTGCCGCGCGTTACCTCAAGAAACTATATGACATCTTCGGGGACTGGTCGCTCGCCATCGCGGCCTACAACTGCGGGCCGGGAAATGTCAACAAGGCTCTGCGACGTGCCGGAACAGGCGCCAAGGATTTCTGGGCTATCTATCCCTATCTTCCCTCGGAGACGCGCGGATATGTTCCGGCTTTTATCGCCGCAAACTATATCATGAACTATTACAATAAGCATAATATTTCACCTGCTCTGGCACGTCGCCCTATAGTCACCGACACTGTCCATGTGACCAAGCGCGTCCATTTTGAACAGATCAGCGACGTCATGGGTATACCGATGGAGGAGCTGCGCGTGCTCAACCCCCAGTACCGCACGGATCTTATTCCCGGAGACATCAAGCCCTATTCACTTGTTCTTCCCTCGCTCCAGGTTTATGCTTATATCGCCAACGAGGATTCCATCGTAAACCACAATGCCGAGCGCTACGGTCGCCGCGATGTCGTCGAGCCCGGAACTACGAGCGGCAGCGACGCCTCCGGCGAGTACATTGACGAGCTCGTCGTCAAGTATCACACCGTCAAGCGCGGCGAGACACTGGCGTCAATCGCCCGCAAATACGGCGTGACCGTCGCCTCCATCCGCTCGGCCAACAAAATCGGCAATAAGGTGCGTCGCGGACAGAAACTGAAAATCAACACCTACAAGCGCACCTACGTTTCAACACCGGCCGCTTCTACTGCCGCACCCGCAGATACCACAACGACGGCTCCCCTCGACAGCATCGCAGTTCCGGTAGTTCCGACCGACTCTGTCGCAATCGAGCCGGCTGCCACCGACACCGCCGCCGTGACTTCCGGGGCCGATGAACGCGTGGCATCGGCAATGGCTCCCGCCGAGGTTACCCAGACACCCACACCTGCCCCTGCAGCAACAACACCCGCCCCGGCACCTGCACGCCAGCGCCAGCAGGCAACGACACAAACCCACACTGTCAAGAGCGGCGAATCGCTTTACCGCATCGCGACAAAATATGGCATCACGGTTCAGGAACTCAAGAACGCCAACGGTCTTACTAACGACAAGATCCATCCCGGACAGAAACTCAAGATTCCCGCAAAGAAATCGGGCCGCAGAAAATAATCAATCATCATCCATAAAGAAACAATGAAAAACAAACCATTCAACAGCGCCGACGAGAAGGCCGTGAAAGGCATAGACCTCCCCGCGGCCGACGTTGATCCGGTAGATCTGCCGGAAAACGCGTTCAGGCAACTGGCTGCCGACGAAGAGTATCGCCCCGTGATGCACCCGGCCCACGACTACGCCGAGACTACCCCCTATTCAGTCTCCGTGGGTCTGCTGCTGGCTGTCATCTTCAGCGCGGCTGCCGCCTACCTCGGACTCAAGGTAGGCCAGGTTTTTGAAGCTGCGATTCCTATCGCCATCATCGCCGTAGGTCTTTCCTCGGCTCTTAAGAAAGAGAATCCCCTGGGACAGAACGTGATCATCCAGTCGATCGGCGCCTGCTCGGGTGTGATCGTGGCCGGTGCCATCTTCACCCTTCCGGCCCTCTACATCCTGCAGGCAACTTACCCCGACATTTCTGTCAACTTCTTCAAGATATTCCTGTCGTCGCTCTTCGGCGGCTGCCTCGGCATCCTGTTCTTCATTCCTTTCCGCAAATATTTCGTAAAGGACATGCACGGCAAATATCCTTTCCCCGAAGCTACCGCAACCACCCAGGTGCTTATCTCGGGACAGAGCGCTGCCTCCAATAAAGCTGAATCAGACGGCAAGTCGTCGCGCGGTCAGGCACTCGTCCTCCTGGTGGCTTCGCTTGTGGGCGGTATCTATGATTACCTGGTGGCAACCTTCGGCTTCTGGGCTGAAACCGTTACGACCACTGCCTACTCATGGGGTAACGCGCTGGCCGATAAATTCAAGTTTGTCTTCTCATGTAACACCGGCGCCGCCGTCCTCGGTCTGGGCTACATCGTAGGTCTCAAATACGCCTTCGTTATCTTCGCCGGCTCGATATTCGTGTGGTGGTTCGTAATACCCCTCATGGGCACCTACGGAGCCGAGTCGATGGTAGCCATGACGCCCGATGCCATTTTCAAGGACTATGCACGCCTGATCGGTATCGGCGGTATCGCCATGGCCGGTATCATCGGCATCGTGAAGTCATGGAACATCATCGCCCAGGCTGTTGGTCTCGCTTCCCGCGAGCTCCGCGGCGCCCAGCAGTCGACCCGCACCGTGCGCTGGCAGCGTGACATCTCGATGAAATATGTCGCATACTTTGTATTCATCGCTCTTGTAGCCGTGCTGCTGTTCTTCTGGTTCGGCGTGATCGACACCTTCTGGCAGGCACTGATCGCATGGGTTGTCGTGACCGTCATCGCCTTCCTGTTCACCACCGTGGCCGCCAACGCTATCGCCATCGTGGGTTCCAATCCCGTGAGCGGCATGACGCTGATGACCCTTATCATCGCATCGGGTATCTTTGTGGCAATCGGTCTCGACGGCACCCGCGGCATCGTGGCCTCGATGATTGTCGGCGGCGTTGTCTGTACAGCCCTGTCGATGGCCGGCGGCTTTGTTACCGACCTCAAGATCGGCTACTGGCTCGGCTCCACTCCCCGGAAGCAGGAAAGCTGGAAATTCCTCGGCACCCTGGTGTCGGCTGCCACAGTAGGCGCTGTGATCCTTATGCTCAACAACGTTTACGGCTTCACGGGCGAGACAGCCCTCGCAGCTCCCCAGGCCAATGCTATGGCCAAGGTTCTCGAGCCCATGATGATGGGCGGCGAGACTCCCTGGATTCTTTATATCATCGGTGCAATCCTCGCCCTTATTCTGAACTGGCTTGGAATTCCGGCGCTGGCCTTCTGTCTCGGTATGTTCCTGCCTCTGCATCTCAACACCCCGATGCTCGTCGGCGGCCTCGTATCATGGTTTGTAGCCCGCAGCAGCAAGGACAAGGAAGTTGCCAAGGCCCGCGGTGACCGCGGCACCCTTGTAGCCTCGGGTCTCATCGCCGGCGGCGCCCTCTTCGGCGTGTTCGCCGCCATCACAATCATGTGTGGCGTTCCCGTCCCCGAGAACGGCATGGAATTCACTCCCCAGGTCCTCGGCCTGGTAGCCTATGCCCTGCTGATCGGCTATCTGTATATCTCTTCGGTACGCGCCCGTAAAGATTGAAAACTGTCGATAAATCGATTCTTGCCATCGCCCTTCCGGCGATAGTGTCCAACATAACCGTCCCGGTGCTGGGGCTCGTCGACGTGGCCATCGTGGGCCACTTTGACGACGCCGCCTTCATCGGGGCGATTGCCGTTGGAGCCAC
>CAYVTB010000026.1:0-12634 GCA_964454365.1 uncultured Bacteroides sp.
AGGCGAGATGACAGTCGCTTAAACCATCATCCCTCTACCATAAAAATAGCTCGCGAAGTTTTCGCGAGCTATTTTTATGTATATGAGTGAACGGAATCAGATTCGTTCGAGGACGGTGGCGATGAGGTCGCGGACGCCTGATTTGTAGTTGGGGTTGGCCTCGTTGTTGTAGCGGTTGGCGATGATGGAGCATACAGTCATGCAGCGGTGACCCATTAAACGGCCCAGACCCGCCAGGGGAGCGCTCTCCATCTCGTAGTTGGTGATGCGGCGACCCTTGAATTCAAAGGCCTCGATGCGGCTGTTGAGGTCGGGGTTGCTCAGAGGCAGACGCAGCTCGCGGCCCTGGGGGCCGTAGAAGCCGACGGCCGAAATCGTGTTGCCGCGCACCATATCATCCTTGCCGATGAGGTCGACAAGTCCGGCATCGGCATCCACGATATAAGGCTTGGCCCAGAGCGGATTCCAACCGGTGTGCTCGCAGAGGGCCTTCTCAAACTCGAGATCGGCTACCTCGTTGCGGCCCGCATAGTAATTCAGCACGCCGTCAAAGCCGATTGACTTCTCGGCAATTACGGGCGTGCCGAGCGTGAGTTCCGGTTGCAGGGCGCCCGAGGTGCCGATGCGCACCATCGTGAGCGAACGCTTGTTATCGCGTACCTCGCGAGTCTTGAAATCGACATTAGCGAGCGCGTCAAGTTCATTGACAACGATATCAATATTATCGGGACCGATACCGTGGCTCAGGCACATGATGGGCTTGCCTTTATAAGTTCCTCCGATGGAATGGAACTCGCGGGAAGTAACATCAAAGCTGCGGGTATCGAAAAATTCGGCGACCATGTCCACGCGGGCGGGATCACCTACAAGGATGATGCGGTCTGTGAGCTGCGACGGGAGCAGATGCAGATGGAACACCGAGCCGTCGGGGTTGATGATAAGCTCGGAAGGGGGGATAATCTTCTTTTCCATGGTTATTCTGTATTCTTGAGAAGGTAGTTCTGTAATATTAATAAAACAAGAGGAGAAAGACTAATGTTGTCGGCCCGGTCACACATTTACGGAATACGTTCCGCCGGGATTGGCCGTTATGACATCGTCCATCTCCATTTCCATGAGCAGAGCGCTCACGGAGGCAAAATCGTTGCCGAAAGCCCGCGAAATATCATCGGCAGTGTCGGTCGGATGCTTGCGCAGATATTCCACTATCATCCGCTGCTGAGGCGGAAGTTTACCGAAATCAAATGCCGTCTGTTCCCCGGGGGCAGCATTGAGGCCCCAACCAAGCTGCGAGGCAATGTCGGCGGCATTCCTCACGATAGCTGCCGCATCACTGGCTATCAGATTGTTGCAGCCGCGGCTATAGCGGTCGGTAACCCGGCCGGGAACAGCGCCTACAGCGCGTCCATAATTAAGGGCAAGACGGGCTGTTGACAACGCGCCACCGCGTGAATCGCTTTCCACGACTATCACTGCATCACACAAGCCGGCCACAATGCGGTTGCGGGCGAGAAAATTACCGCGATGTATCGAGGCGGCCGACGAGTATTCCGTAACGACAGCGCCGCCGCTATGGAGCATGCGAGATGCCACGTCACGGTGATCGGCCGGATAAATCGTATTGAGACCGTGGGCCACCACGGCAACTGTAGGAAGTCCGGCGGCCATGGCAGCCTTGTGGGCATGGACATCAATACCATAGGCCAGGCCACTGACGATCACTACATCGCCGATATTGTCGGCTATGTCCTGCACAAGACGTCGGGTCATCTCCACGCCGTAGGCCGTCGCGTTCCGCGTTCCTACGATAGCAATTGATCGTTGACAGTCGACTGCCTCTGAACTCCCGAGCACATAGAGGACAGCCGGCGCGTCGCTGCAATTCTCGAGTCTCAACGGATAGCCGGTATCTCCAACCATGAGAGCCTTGATTCCGTGTTTTTCGACAAAAGCCGCCTCGGCGCGTGCAGCATCAAGAAGACGACGGCGCCCGTCATCGGAAAGGTCGCGGTTAACCGATCCAAGCCTCATCCACAGCTCGGCCTGAGGCAACTCGAAGAAGGCATCGACCGAGCCCGCGGCGTCAAGTATCGAGCGTGCATGCCCGGCGTTGATACCTTTTATCATCGAGAAAGCTATGCGGCGTGTCAGCGAATCGGAGGCCATTATCGACAGGGTTTAATATCAATCAAGGAATTTTTCAAAATGGACAGCCAGTTCATTTCCGCGCGAAAGCTTTCCGTGGAAAAGCGTTGCGACGCTTACGCGGGACTTCACGACCGGCTCGCCGGCAGTATTGTAGATATCCTGTATAAAGATAAAGAGTGGCCCGCGGCGCGACATAGCCAGCCGTGAAATCATCGTGTCACCGAGCCCGAGCGGCCTGATATAGTCTATCTCCACGCGTGACAGCACCGGATCGATACCGGCCTCGTGCATCTCGCGGAAACTGAAGCCGGCCCATTCGCAGAACTCGTGGCGCGTGTGCTCGAGATAGTGGAGGTATACCGCGTTGTTCACGATACCCTCGGCATCAACCTCGTAGTCTCGCACCTTGATCGGTAATTCAAAGATATAATTGACGTCGTTGTGTTTCATGTTTAATAATTATATCGCAAAGTTAACAAAAAACTTGATTTTTTGCGTAACTTTGCACAAGAACAATTATTAGCGGCTAATTAATACATCTAAGCCGCGCTATTACAATAATAGCGTCGCCGGGCCGTTATAAAATTGTAAGCTTACGATAATGAAGAGACTTAAAAAATATTTCATACAGGCGATGGTAGTGCTCGCCGCGGGTGCCGGGCAGGCAGCCTCGGCTCAGGACGGCACCTCGTCCTACAACTGGCTCAACATCACCTCGTCATCAAAGATATACGGCCTCGGCGGATTAAACATTTCTCTGGTCGATGACGACATGGCAACTTCCGACCAGAATCCCGCTCTGCTGGGAGCGGAAATGAGCGGTCAGATTGCCCTCAATTACATGCACTATCTCGGTGGCAGCAATTTTGCAGGCGTGCGATATGCCCACAGCGCCGGTGAACGTGCCGCCTGGTCAGGCGAAATCCGCTATTTCGGCTACGGTTCAATTACGGAAACACTGCCCGACGGCACCATGGTAGGCAATTTCTCTCCGAAAGATGTTGCTTTCGGCGGTACCTACAGCCACGACATCACCGACCGCCTGCGCGGCGGTATTTCTCTCAAGATGCTTTATAGCGGCTATGCCGACTACACAGCCTTTGCTCTCGCAACCGATCTTGGCATCAACTATTTCAATCCCGACAAGGACGTATCCCTCTCGGTTGTCCTTGCCAACCTCGGTGGCCAGATAAAGCGCTTCCACGAGAACTATAACCGTCTCCCCTTCGATATCCGTCTCGGCTGGTCACAGGTCTTCGGCAATTTCCCCGTCCGCTTCTCCGTGACCGCCTGGAACCTCACCAAGTGGAAACTACCCTACATGGATAACGGCGACGGCTCGGCTTCATCGGAAAAAGTTCTGAAAGATACCTTCGCAAGCAATCTGTTCCGTCATCTCGTGTTCGGTGCCGATCTCGTGTCGAGCAAGAATTTCTACATCGGTATCGGCTATAACTACAAGACACGCACCGATATGTCAACCTATTCCCGCAGCTTTATCTCGGGATGGTCGCTCGGAGCCGGCATCAAAGGCCGCGGCTTCGGCGTTGGTCTTGCCCTGGCCCAGCCCCACACCGGCGGCACGACACTGATGGTAAATCTCAACTTGAGTCTTAATGATTTAATAAGATAATGAACAACGATATCCCCCGCATAATAGTTGCGATCGACGGTTTCTCGTCATCGGGCAAAAGCACAATGGCCCGCAGACTTGCCGCCAAGATCGGCTACAGATATATAGACTCGGGTGCAATGTATCGCGCCGTGGCGCTTTACGGCCTTGAGAACGGCCTCGTGAGCCTTGACGGAACTGTCGACACCGAGCGCCTCGTAGAAATTCTCCCCCAGATCCATATAGATTTCCAGCCGATGGCCGACGGCTCCCAGCACACAACCCTCAACGGCATGGATGTCGAGGACGCTATCCGTCAGTTGCGCGTCTCCAACGTCGTGTCCCCCGTCTCGGCGATTCCCGCCGTGCGCCACGCCCTCGTTGCCAAGCAGCAGGAACTCGGAGCCGGCAAAGGTATCGTGATGGACGGCCGCGACATAGGCACTACCGTCTTCCCCGACGCCGAGCTGAAGATCTATGTCGACGCCTCGCCTCAGACCCGCGCGCAGCGCCGTTTCAGCGAGATGGTCGAGAAGGGCTCTACCGTGACATTTGCCGAGGTACTTGCCAACGTGGTTCATCGCGACGAAATTGACCGCACGCGCAGCGAAAGTCCTCTGCGCCGCGCCGACGATGCCATCGCGCTTGATAACTCGGAAATGACCCTCGAGCAACAGGATGCCTGGCTGCTTGAGAAATTTAACGAAACAATTTCACGCCTGTGAGTGTCGCCGGACCGATAGTCGAGATAGATGAAAAGTCGGGCTTCTGCTTCGGAGTGGTGACTGCTATCCGCAAGGCCGAGGGCGAGCTCGAGCAGAGCGGTACCCTTTATTGCCTGGGCGATATCGTCCATAACAGCAATGAAGTGGAGCGCCTGCGCCGCCGGGGACTGAAAACGATCACCCACGATGAACTGGCCGATTTGCACGATGTAAAGGTGCTTCTCCGCGCCCATGGCGAGCCCCCGTCGACCTACGCAGTGGCCCGCGCCAACAACATCGAGATCATTGATGCCACATGCCCCGTTGTCCTCAAGCTGCAGCAACGCATCAAGGAAACCTGGGACTCGGCTCCCCAAGGCAGCCGACCTCAGATTGTCATTTACGGTCAGCGAGGCCACGCCGAGGTGAATGGCCTTGTAGGCCAGACCGACGGCGAAGCTATCGTCGTTGAAGATATCGCAGGCCTTGACCGCATCGACTTCAGCCGCGACATAGCCCTTTACTCCCAGACCACTAAAAGCGTCGAAGGCTTCAACGCGATTATCGACGAGATAGGGAAGCGGCTTCAACCGGGCGCGCGACTGATGTCCTACGACACCATCTGCCGCCAGGTAGCCGGCCGCGTGGAACACCTGCGCAAATTCGCCGCAACCCATGATGTCATTATCTTTGTCGCGGGAGCCAAGAGCAGCAACGGCAAGATTCTTTTCAACCACTGCCGCGAGGTCAACGAGCGCTCCCACCTCATAGGGGACGAGACCGAGCTGCAGCCCGAATGGTTGCAGGGTGCCGAGTCTATCGGTATCTGCGGTGCCACCAGTACACCGCGACGCCTCATGGAGCAGGTGCGTGAAAGTGTGTTTCAACTCCTGGACAAGTGAAAGATTTTATCGCGATAGACGTCGAAACCGCCAACTTCGAGCCCTCGAGCATCTGCTCGATCGGTGCCGTGAAAGTCGTTGACGGCGTGATTGTCGACGAACGCTACAGTCTCATCAAGCCCGAGCCGGATTATTATCACTATCACTGTTGCCGGGTGCATGGTCTCAGCGATCGCGACACCTGCGACGCGCCTTCCTTTGGCACTGTGTGGGAATCCTGGAGCGACTGGCTCAGCGGCTTCACTCTTGTCGCCCACAACGCCGCTTTCGATTCCCGGTGCATAAAGGCTGCCTGCCGTGTCTATCAACTTGACGAGCCTGAGGACTGGGCCTGCACGCTGCAGGCCGCCCGCAGAAAGATACCTCGCGCCATGCTGCAGTCTCGATCGCTCGACAGCGTCTGTGAATTCTTCGGAATACCCCTCGAAAACCACCATAATGCGCTCGACGATGCGCGTGCAGCAGCAAAAATAGGAATTATACTGATTGACTGATGGAACGGAAAACCACTAAGAAACCCTCGAGCCGACCGCGGGGCCGAGGCAAGAAACGACGCCTGCGCAAAGACCGCGTGAGCCTGGTCGCCACTATTTTTGTAGCATTTATAGTCCTGATCGTGTGCCTGATTTCGCGCTGCAGCGACAACGAAATTGTGCGGTCCGGTGGTGACTTCAGTATTCCTGTTCCGGAAGCCATCGAAGCCGGCCACCGCGACGCCGAGGCAGTTGAAAGGACAGCTCCCGGAACTATGGACCGCCAACGCGCGCTTTTTGATATTCACGTCAGGGAATCACAACTGAGGGAAGCCGGCTACATTCATGCCGCCGACCAATATATCGGCGCCGTAAGGCAGCATCTCTCGACTCATATTGATAATTGACATGGAGACTTTCAGAATAAGACCTGCGACCCCTGCGGATGCACCGGCGATTGCCCGCGGCATCATAATGGCTGTCGGCGAGGAAATCTCCACTGCATTTGCGGGCTCGCCCGAGCGCATGCCTCTCGTCGAGAAAGTCTTTACCGATCTTGCACGGCGCGACGACTCCCAGTACAGCTACCGCAATTCGCTGGTTGCCGAGGCTCCTGACGGTGAGATAGCCGGTATCATCGTTTCCTACGACGGCGCGCGACTCCACGCCCTGCGCCCGGCTTTCTGCGAGGAGGCCGCGGCCACGCTCGGAATCAATATCAAGTCGGAAGACATGTTTGACGAGACGACGCCCGACGAAATATATCTCGACTCCCTTGCAGTCTTTCCGCCCTTCCGAGGTCAAGGCCTTGCAAGAAAGCTCATTGCGGCCGCCGTTGAATCACATAAAGGTTCGGGCAAACCTGTCGGGCTGCTCTGTGACCCGCCCAACAAGAATGCCCGTCGCCTTTACGATTCACTTGGCTTCAAACCGGCAGGGCAACGCCCCTTTGCCGACACCATGATGGATCACTTGGTGATAAGCGACTGAAGCACCGGCACGATACGTTTCAAAGCATCCTGAAGCACGCTGCGCGGGCATGCGAGATTAACCCTGAGGAATTCCTCGCCACCGCTGCCGTACATCGCCCCTGCATTGAGTCTCACACCGGCACGTTCCTCTAAAACGCGCTCGACTTCTTCTCCGCTAAGACCGGTCGCAGCTATATTGACCCAAGCAAGATATGTTCCCTCCAGCGGAGTCACGGGACAATCGGGCAACTCGCTTTCAAAAGTTTCTTTCAGCAGTAGATAATTATCGTGGAGATAACCGATCAAACCGTTAAGCCACGGCAGTCCCTCGCGATAAGCCGCAATAGTCGCGACTACGCCGAAAGGATTTACGTCGCACACCTCATTGATGTTGATTGCGCGGTCAACAGCTGCGCGACGGTCGGCATCAGGAATGACAATATTGGCTATCTGCAGTCCGGCTATATTGAAAGCCTTGCTCGGAGAAACGCACACGGCCGAGTTCCGCGCATACTTTTCGCCGAGCGAACCGTAGGGCGTGTAACGGAAAGGCTCATACACAAGTTCACAATGGATCTCGTCTGAAATCAGAAAAACGTTGTGTGCAAGGCAGATGTCCCCTACCCGACGTAATTCCTCCGCAGTCCATACACGTCCGACAGGATTATGCGGATTGCAAAGTATCATGGCCGTGACTGAGGGATCCGAAGCTAGCCTTTCCAGATTTTCAAAATCAATTGTATAACCGTCCTTGCTGTATATCAATCGGTTGTCAACTTGGCGGCAACCGTTGTTACGGATCGAGGAGAAGAAGCAGTTATAGGCCGGCGTCTGCACGATGACACCATCGCCCGGATGTGTTACAGCCTTGATTATCGCGGAAAGGGCCGGGACTACACCACTTGTATAAATAATATGTCCCGAGTCGATGTTCCACCCGTGACGCTTCGCGAACCATTCGCAGGTTGCAGCATAATATTCTTCCGGAACATGGGTGTAACCAAACACGCCATGCTCTACCCGGCGGCGCAGCGCATCGATTATACAAGGTGCCGTGCGGAAATCCATGTCGGCGACCCACATCGGCAGCACGCCGCCCGGCGTCGTATCCCATTTATAGGAATTGCTTCCGCGGCGCTCGACGGGCGTGTCAAAAAAATTATTGTCCATCATCGGGTAAGTATTTGGCAGTCGGCCGGTTTCTGCTGATGCTCGTCAAGAATGATTTCGCCGTAGCCGTCGGCCACAATACGCCCTGAGGTAGGATTCTTTACGCTCGTGACATTGCCGATAATCGTTGCGTCGAGTTCCGATTCCTCGAAAGCGAGATCACAATCGGGAGCCATCTCGCAGTCGACCATCACGAGGCCATGAGCATAACAGAGCGGCTGCGTGCCGGAGATGCGACAATGTTCAAGTCTGAGATTACGCGAGTGCCAACCGAGGTATTCGCCCGTGACCGTGCAGTTGATGAGCGTGACATTTTCCGTGTTCCAGAAAGCATCCTTTGAGTCGATCACGGCATCGCGGATAACGACATTGCGGCAGTACTGGAAGGAATAATTACCTTGCTGCTTGTAATCGGCAATATCTATATCACTTGAATGCATGAAAAGATAGTCGGCGTTGGCAACTTCGACATTGCGCATTTTCACATCGCTGCAGTGCCACATGGTCTCCTGCGCATCGGGAATCTTTACATTCTCCATGTCGATGCCCTTCATTTCGCGGAACATTTTGGGCGCCTCCACGAGGGTATCGCGCATCTTCAGGTCAGTAGAATACCACAGGGCCGCGCGGGCTCCGGGAGTGAACAGGCAGTTGTCCACTTCAAATTTATTCACATGCCAGAAGGGATATTTTCCTTCAAAGCGGCAGTTTACAGCGACAATGTCGCTGCAACGCTTCAGTGCCGACTCGCCTGCATGAATGGTTACGTTTTCAAGACGCAGGTCGCGAGAGCCGAAAAGAGGTCGTTCACCTCCGAATTCCTGATTCTTTATTTCTTGCATTTTGGATAGAGTGCTAAATGTTAGGTCTGCAAAGTTACGCATTAAATCTGAACCTGTCAATGCGAAAGCGCCGTCACCCGGAGGCACGGCGCTTTCTATCGCGAAATATTTCGGTTATTTATTTGAATTTGCATCAGTATTTCGGGGCTGGGCCGAGCTTGTACCGGGACGGTTTCCCTGGCGGTTGTGCTGACGCTGACGGCTCACCTGGCTCAGATCCTGACGGCCGCGGCGATTGCCCTGACGCATTTCCTGGCGGCCATGACGGTTGCCCTGGTTACCCTGCTGCATGGCGATATTCTCGAGAAAAGCTACATACTGGTCAGGGGTGAGAACCTCTTTTACCTGATTGAGGTAAGCGCGACGTGCTTCCTTGCGGGCTTCGCGTGCCTGAGCACGGGCTGTTGAATCACTCTGTGCACGGGTAGGACGCTGGGCGTCGATAGCAGCGATAGCGGTCTGCTGCTCGGGAGAGAGAGTAATGCCCTCGAAGGGATTGGGACGGTTGGCCTGGCGGTCACCGCGGTTACCGCGGCCATGGTCGCCCTGACTGCAGGCGCCGGCTTCGCAGGCGGGTACGTTGGTATTGTTATTATTATTGGGATTCTTTGCTACTGAAGGGAGAGCACAAAGAGCACTCAGTGCAATAGCGATAGTCATGATTTTCTTCTTCATAATCTTTCAGTTTAATTTCGTTTTATAATTCTTATTCGTTTTGTTTGACTCACGGCCTATAGGCGTGATTGTATTTATAAGACGCGGCCCCGGAGAAAAAGTTTAAATCATATGTGCCCGATTTATAGTTTGTTAACTGGAAATGTTAAAGTGTTTTACATCGAAACAATCTTTTGACCGACCTACATTGTTTATATAATAGAAGCAAAAATATACTATGACACACATACAGATAAAAAGAGTTTATGAGGCTCCGGAAGCAACCCCCGGAGACGGCTACCGCATATTTGTAGACCGCCTATGGCCCCGCGGCGAGTCTAAAGAAAAGTTTCATTATGACCTTTGGGCCAAAGACATATCTCCCTCTACCGAGCTTCGCGAATGGTATCATGCCGACGAAGCCAACCGCTGGGACGAGTTCGTAACCCGATATATAAAGGAACTTGAAGATTCATCGGCTGCCAACGCGCTGAAAAAAGAAATTGCGAAGTACCCGATGGTGACCTTGCTCTATGCCTCGCGCGATACGGTCCACAACAATGCGGTGGTTCTTGAACGATTTTTACAGTCATGATTATGGAAAAGAAACGCATCGTGATAATCGGCGGCGGCTTCGGCGGCCTGCAGTTTGCCAAAACTATCGATAAACGGAAATGGGATGTAAAGCTCATTGACCGCAATAACTACCATAGCTTCGCTCCGCTATTTTACCAGGTTGCGTCATCGTCGCTTGAGCCTGCGAGCATAGCTTTCCCCCTGCGACGCGAGATGCGTCGCCCCAGTGTAAAGGGATGCCGCTTCGACATGGGTAATGTCGAAGCGATCGATGTTGCCCGTAAGCGGGTAATCACCGACTACGGCGAGGTTCCCTACGATAAGGTCGTGATCGCAGCCGGCGCTACCAATAACTTCTTCGGCATGGACAGTCTCAACGATCGCGTCTACACCCTGAAGAGCGCCGACCAGGCAATCCGTTGCCGCAACGCTATTCTCGGAGCACTGGAGCGCGCGGCTCTTTGCAATGACCCTGATGTGCGTCGCGCCTTGTTGACTTTTGTTGTCATCGGCGGAGGTCCGACTGGCGTGGAAATCGCCGGCGCGCTCGGCGAGATGAAGCGCTATGTCATTAAGCGTGATTATCCCCGCATATCCCCGGATGAAGTAAAAGTCGTTCTTTGCGAGGGAAGCGACCGCCTGCTGCGCACAATGTCTGAAGCATCCTCGGCTGACGCGGAGCGAGACTTGAAAAAACGTCTCATGGTAGATGTACGCACTGAGACGATTATGAAAGACTACAATGGCAGTCATGTAACCTTTGCCGACGGCTCCACCCTCGAAGCTGCCGTCGTGATCTGGACTGCCGGTATCGTAGGCGAACCGATAGAGTTGTGTGGTACGGATGTAAAGGCGGATCCCCGCGGACGTTTTGAAGTCGACGAGTATAATGCCGTAACCGGCGTCGAAGATGTCTACGCAATCGGCGATATCTGCAGCCACAGTGATGAACGCTACCCCCACGGCTGTCCTCAGCTTGCACAGCCGGCTCTGCAACAGGGAAAGCAGCTTGCACGCAACCTCAACCGTCCCGACAAGCGCAAACCGTTCAACTATAAGGATAAGGGGTCCATGGCTACCATCGGCCGCAACTGCGCTGTCGTCGACATGGGTAAGATTCATATTTCCGGCTGGCTTGCTTGGATCACTTGGATGGCCGTTCACCTTATCACGCTGCTGGGCATGCGCAACAAGGTTGTAGTGTTCCTCAACTGGATCTGGAGCTACTGGGGCTTTTCGACATCCCTCCGCATGATTCTCAGGCCGTCGGAACGACCGACCGTCAGCGTTGCCGATAAAGTAAAATTGATAAAAGACAATGAGCAGGATTAACGAGTTTTCAAAGATATTCAAGGAAGCGTTCAAGGTACCCGCCGCGTGGAGCGACTGGTTTCTGAACGACGTCTATCGAGACGAGGACCTTGTAACCTTGCGTGTCGACGACCGTGCCGTCAGCGTATTGCTTATGAGTCCTTATACAATGTCGTTCCACGGCATTGACGTGCCGGCATCATATTTTTCATGTGTCGCAACGGCCCGTGCCGAGCGCGGCAAAGGCTATATGAGCCGTCTGATGGTCGACGCCATCCGGGCCGCTGAAGCGCGAGGTGACGCCTTCGCTACCCTTATTCCGGAGACCCGCAGGCTATATTTCTTTTATGACCGATTTGGCTTCTCGACCGTCTTCTACAGTGATGAGCAACGCTACACATCGCTCCACATTTTTGTCAGGCCTGAGGAATACGAGCCTGTCGAGCCAACATTCTCTCTGTTTGAATCTCTCGAGCGGTTGTATCCCAACTGCATTCGCCACACACGGCGCGATTTTGAAGCCGCCATGCACGACCTAAAGCTCGACGGCGGAGTCGCGGCCGCAGTGCAGGCGCCCGACGGCAGTTCGGCAATGGCATTTGCAACAGTCGACGAGGTTATCAAGGTCAAAGCCATCTATGCAACTGATGATATCGCTGCCGAGGCAGCTCTGGAAGTCGTCAGGAGCGAAGCGGGCGAGAAACCATTTGTCGTGCAGGCCTATCCCGGAAATCGCGTCGGCGCCCTTAAATCGCGAGGAATGTTGCGTATTATCGACGCTGAGAGAGTTCTGTCGGTGCTCGCCGAAGCTTATCCTAAGCTCAAAATCACGATAAAAGTGAGCGATGACATCATCGAGCGCAACAACAGTCTCTTCATAATCGACAAAGGAAAATGCCTCCGTGTCGATAAAGAGTCAGTCAAGGGACGCCCTGATCTTGATGTTTCGGTAAAAGTTCTTGCAGAATTGCTCTTCTGCTCACCGGCAATAGCCGAAATATTCAACCTGCCACCCGCAAGACCCGTAATGAATCTTATGCTCGACTAAACTCAGTCGAGGGGAATCTTGACATCCAGCTCGCCCGACTTAAGGGCCCGTGAATACAATTCACGGGAAACAATGCGGTCAAACTCATGGCGATGCCTGTTGAGCAACCGCTCCGCAACCGTTGCGCGGGCATTTTCAAAGGGCATTGATGAGCCGGCAGGGAGCACTTCGGTGACATGAAGCAAATATGTAAAATTGCCCACCTTGGTGTCGAGTACTGAAT
>CAYVTB010000026.1:12734-17055 GCA_964454365.1 uncultured Bacteroides sp.
TCGGTGACATGAAGCAAATATGTAAAATTGCCCACCTTGGTGTCGAGTACTGAATGTTTTTGAAGCCACTGGTCGATATTGCCGAATTCATAGGGAATCCGGGTCTCGATCTGCTCCCAATCTACCCATCGGTCGCGGAAATAGTCATAATGCACGGCGGTTGAAAGCACCTCTTTTTCAAGGCGGTCGATATCCTCGGGCTTGTCCGACTTATATAGTCTTTTGATGATTCTCAAGTTGGCGGCATCGGACGGCACTTTGAGATATGTACCCCGTATCAGCGGCCGTTCCAGCACGAAGTCGCCCTTGTGCGCGTCATAATATGCCCGCAGGCTATCCTCAGAAATAGAATCGGCATAGGAATTGAATAAACGGCGGCGGTACTCGAGAAGGACAAGCTTCTTGCGGTATTCCTCCGTGAGGCGGTCTATCTCGCTCATATCGATATCGGCGACTGCTATATCGCTCACGAGATGAGCATCAATCCAATCCTTTACATAAACCTTGACATATCGCGCTGAATCATCAGCTGAAAGGCCGGCCGGAATAGACTGGCGCAGGTCGGCTGCAGTGAGTCGTTTGTTACCTACCCTCACGAGGTAGTTTTCATCAGCCACCGGCTCTTTCTTGTCTTTCCCGCAGGAAACGAGCAATAAAAGAGCGAGACCTGCCGCTGCAAATCTTTTCAGGATTCCAAGCCAACAAGTCCCGCTCATATAACAGGTTTTTACGGATTGAGCTTATTACTTCACCTGCTGCAAGATATTCCTGTTGACTTTAACAGGATACTTGGCACGCAGGGATTCGATCCAGCGGTGCTCGAGTTCCGACTGGAAATCGGCCACCACAAGGCCGCGTACATCGGCTGCTTCCTCGGGAGCGGGGATCACGCGACCGCGGAAAGCTGCATAAGCAGGCCAGCGCGAACTGTCGGTCGAAGGTTTGTTGCCTCCGAAGGCCAGGAAGTCGGTGATGGCGTTCTCGCCTTTTGCGGCAATCACGCGTTCGATCTTTACATCGCGGCCAAAGCGGGAACGCATCGAGCTGACAACCTCGGCGGGAGCGATGTCCTGAGGCAGGGTTGATGCATAATTCACAGCCTCGGCGAGGATTGAATCATTTGAAGCAAAGATTATATAGGATTTGAATTTAGGCGATTCCCAGGTGTACTTGGAACGATTGTCGTTAAAGTATTTCTCGAGTTCGTCCTTGTTTTCGGCGGCACGCTGCCACACGTTGCGGTTGGAAATCTCAAAGAGGAGGATGCCGTCGCGGTATTCGTTGACCAGGTTGCGGTAATCGGGATTGACGAGAGCGAGATCACGACGAGCGAGATCGAGGGCTTTGTCACCCATAACCTTGACAGCAGCGACGCGAATCATATCTGCAACTGCCTGGCCGCCACGCGCAGCTGAAACTGCTACCGAGGGCATAACATCCTTGAGCGGGTATTTGACACCGTCGATTTCAAAGATAGGCATGTCTGATTTCGAAAAATCGGCGATCATGGCTGAATCGAGGGCACCACCCATCTTGTCGGCCTGCTTCTTGACCTTCTCAAGATTCTTGACTATAACATGGCCGTTATACTTCTTAATCATGTCAAACATGAAACGGCGGCGGGGAAGCTGACCGCGCTCACTTGAGCTGAGCGAAGCTTCGAGCTGAGGACGGGCCTCTTCCATAGATTCCTTGCCACGGGCATCGAGCTTATGGATTATGTGCCAGCCGAAGGAAGTGCGGAAAGGCTCGGAATAGGCGCCTACAGGAAGAGCAAATGCTACCGAATCAAATTCATGAACCATCATGCCGGGACCAAACCAGTCGAGCTTGCCGCCGCGACGGGCCGAGCCGGGATCCTGCGAGAAGTTTGAAGCAAGCTGATTGAAATCGGCGCCTGCTGTAACTGCGCTATAGATTGAATCGATGCGTGCATGCTCGACAGCCTGAAGTGAATCGGGCAGATTATTGGTGAGACGCAGAATGTGCTCAACAAGTACCTCGCCGTGGGCGGGAACTCGCTTTTCCACGCGGATGATGTGCTGGCCGAAGCCTGAGTTGACAACAGGTGAGATATCGCCTACAGCGGTTTCATAAGCGACTTCCTCAAACTCCCAGGGATAACGGCCGGCGACAACCCAACCCATCAGGCCGCCACGCTGTGCCGAGGGGGCATCGATGGAATAGTTGCGGGCGGCATCTTCAAAGGTTGTCTTGCCTTCGAGGATGGCTGTGCGCAGGGAGTCAAGAAAAACTGCCTTGTCGTCGCGCATCATTATGTGGCTCACATAGAGATCCTCCGACATGTGGGTGTAGGCGTCGAGCAGAAGCGAGTCGAGAACAGCCTGGTCAATCATATAGGGATCGGCAAGCTCGTTACGGAACTGCGTAAACTCGGTGATGAAGCTCTGAGTGGTATCGATTCCCGCAGCCTCTGCATCCGCTACCTTGAGCTTGTAGTCGATAAACATCGTCAGATATTCATCGAGTGTCTGAGGCTGGGCTTGCTGGGAATTGTTCTTATTATATAAGTATTCGAACTCGCTGAGCCGGACATCTTTTCCGGCAATATTCATGAGTACAGGGTCATCGGAAGCCGAAGCGGCAAGCATCGCGAGCGACGCTCCAAGAACGCTAAAGGCCAAGATTTGTTTTTTCATTGCGTGAAATATCGTTGAATGTACAGATTTGGTTCAACCTATATAACGATAGAAATATAAATTTATTATAAGCGCATCAAAAAAAGTTATCAACGCTGACCTGCCGAATAATTGGGCGCTTCGCTGGTGATGGCGACGTCGTGGGGATGGCTCTCGGCTACACCTGCAACAGTGATACGGGTGAAACGTGCCTTGTGGAGCGCTTCGACTGTCGGTGCACCGCAGTAGCCCATGCCTGCACGCAGACCGCCGAGCATCTGGTAAACGACTTCATAAAGCGAACCCTTGTAAGGAACGCGGGCAGCGATGCCTTCGGGCACAAGTTTCTTTGAATCGTTCTCCGAGCCCTGGAAATAACGGTCCTTGGAACCTTTTTCCATCGCTTCGAGCGAGCCCATGCCGCGGTAGGTCTTGTACTTGCGGCCGTTGAAGATGATTGTGTCGCCGGGAGATTCCTCGACGCCGGCAAGCATGCCGCCGAGCATCACCGAGTGAGCTCCGGCTGCAAGAGCCTTGACAATATCGCCCGAATAGCGGATACCGCCGTCGGCGATCAGAGGTATGTCGTAGGATTCCAGAGCCTTGGCCACATCGTAAACTGCCGACAGCTGGGGAACGCCTACACCGGCGATAATGCGGGTGGTGCAGATTGAGCCCGGGCCGATACCTACCTTGACGCCATCGGCGCCGTTATCGGCAAGATAGCGGGCGGCATCGCCGGTAGCGATGTTACCTACGACGACATCTATCTCGGGGAAAGCTTTTTTCACATCACGGAGTACACCTGCTACACCGCGCGAATGACCGTGAGCTGTATCTATGACAAGTGCGTCAACGCCGGCTTCTACGAGAGCGGCTGCACGCTTCATCGAGTCGGGGGTCACGCCGATGCCGGCTGCCACGCGCAGGCGGCCAAGGTGATCCTTGCAGGCATTGGGCTTGTCTTTAGCCTTGGTGATATACTTATAAGTCACGAGTCCCACGAGGCGACCATCGCCGTCGACTACGGGAAGTTTCTCGATCTTGTGCTGCTGGAGGATGCGGGCGGCTTCCTCGAGATTTGTTGTCTGAGAAGTCGTCACGAGGTTGCTGTTGGTCATAACCTCGTCGACAGGACGGTCAAGACGGCTTTCAAAACGCAGGTCGCGGTTGGTGACGATACCGGCAAGGAAACCGTTCTCATCAACTACGGGAATACCACCGATATGATATTCTTCCATCATGCGCAGGGCCTGCTCGACGGTTGCTCCGAGTCTGATGGTCACGGGATCGTAAATCATGCCGTTTTCGGCACGTTTCACGGCATGTACCTGACGAGCCTGCTCGGCGATGGACATGTTTTTGTGAATTACTCCCAGGCCGCCTTCGCGGGCGATGGCTATAGCCAGCTGCGCCTCGGTGACGGTATCCATTGCCGCCGAAACAACAGGCACATTGAGAGTTATATTACGGGAAAAACGGGTGGTAAGATCTACCTCGCGGGGGAGGACTTCAGAGTAGGCGGGAATCAGAAGGACGTCATCGAATGTAAGACCATCCATTGCCACTCTGTCTGCAATAAAAGACGACATGATATGATGCTTTGATTTTTTATTGCATGCAAAGTTACATCATTTTTTTGAAACAGCAGCGTTCTCCCGTTAAGTTTTTTTATGTTACCG
>CAYVTB010000026.1:17155-18617 GCA_964454365.1 uncultured Bacteroides sp.
GAACCCCAGAGATCAAGATGGGAGGCATGAATACCGAACGGCGCAAGTGCCGCGGCAAAATCGTCAAGGGTAGCCGCGGAAGCATCGAGTCCTTCAATAAGCCGCGCTGTCAGATCAGCTCGCAAGCCCTCCACATCAGCGTCGGCCAACAGGCGGGCAAGATGCATTTTCCGCATCATGGCCGGCAACACATGACTGTTGACGAGATCGAAGTTGTCGCGCGGGCCGTATAGATTGGTAGGCATCACGGCTATGTAGTCGGTACCATATTGCAGATTGAGCGATTCACATAACTTCAACCCGGCAATCTTGGCTATTGCATAGGGCTCGTTGGTGTACTCGAGCGGCGACGTAAGCAGCGCATCCTCGGGAATTGGCTGCGGAGCCTCGCGCGGATAAATACAGGTCGAGCCGAGAAACAGCAGTTTCTTGACCCCGTGGCGCCATGCTTCCCCTATCACATTCTGCTGAATCTGAAGATTCTGAAAAATGAAATCGGCACGATACCGCGAATTGGCCATTATACCGCCGACATGGGCCGCTGCCAGCACAACCATTTCAGGTCGTTCCTTGTCAAAGAATTCCTTGACGGCTACCGGGTCGAGCAAGTCAAGCTCGGCATGGCTGCGGCCGACAAGGTTTGTAAAACCTCGCTCGCGCAGGTTATTCATGATCGCCGATCCGACAAGGCCTCTGTGACCGGCAACATATATCTTTGAGTCTTTGCTGATTTCCATCATTTAGAGGCTTTAGAATCAACCAGTGCAAGATCGGCTGCAACCATTATATCCACAAGTTCCTCAAAGGAAGTCGAGCGCGGATTCCAGCCAAGTTTCTCACGCGCCTTGGAGGGGTCGCCGAGAAGCTCTTCGACCTCGGCGGGACGGAAAAAGCGGGGATCAACCTCGACGAGAACTCGACCGGTTGCTGCATCGACTCCCTTTTCGTCAATGCCCTCGCCCTCCCAGCGCAACTCGATGCCGACACGGCTGAAAGCCAATGTCGTGAACTCGCGCACGGAATGATACTCACCCGTAGCGATAACGAAATCATCAGGCTCGGGTTGCTGTAGAATGAGCCACATGCACTCGACGTAATCGCGGGCATAGCCCCAGTCGCGCATCGCGTTTAGATTGCCGAGATAGAGCTTTTCCTGATATCCGCGGGCAATGCGTGCTGCCGCGAGAGTTATCTTGCGGGTCACGAATGTCTCGCCGCGGCGCTCGCTCTCATGATTGAAAAGAATGCCGTTGGCCGTGAACATCCCGTAGCTCTCGCGGTAATTCTTCATAATCCAGAAAGCATAGAGCTTGGCCACTGCATAAGGCGACCTGGGATGGAAGGGCGTGGTCTCGCGCTGTGGCACCTCTTCAACCTTTCCGAAGAGCTCCGAAGTCGATGCCTGGTAGATGCGGCACTTTTTCTCCATTCCTAGGATGCGCAGCGCCTGTAAAAGTCTCAA
>CAYVTB010000027.1:0-12896 GCA_964454365.1 uncultured Bacteroides sp.
CGACAGCCATACCGAGCGAGAGCACGATACCGGCGATACCCGAGAGGGTGAGGACAGCCTGGAACGATGCAAGGATACCGAGAGTGAAGAAGAGGTTGCAGATGAGGCAGATGTTGGCGATGAGGCCGGGGATGAAGCCGTAGAAGGCACACATGAAGATCATCAGCAGCACGAGAGCCACGATGAAGGAGATGAAGCCTGCCTGGATAGCGGCTGCACCGAGTGACGGACCGATAACCATATCGCTGATGATATGAACCTTGGCATCCATCTTACCCGACTTGAGGACGTTGGCGAGGTCCTTTGCTTCGTCGAGGTCAAAGTCACCGGTGATCGACGACGAACCGCCTTCGATAGCCTGGTTGACGTTGGGAGCGGAGTAAACCTGGTCGTCGAGGACGATGGCAACCTGCTTGTTGACGTTGGCGCCGGTGATGCGGGCCCAGGCGCGGGCGCCTTCGGGATTCATGCGCATCGAAACTTCGTTACCACGGAGGTTGTCGTAGTTGCTCGAAGCGTCGCTCACGGCCTTGCCGTCGAGAGCGGGCTTGCCGTTGTGGGACTTCAGGGCATAGAGCTGATAGCCGTAGTTGACTTCAGTGCCGTCGGGGGCTGTGCGGACAAAGGGCTTAACCGACCAGCGGAGCTTCAGGTCGCTGGGAAGAAGCGACTTGGCTGTGGGGGTAGCCAGGAGCACGTTGATCTGCTCCATGGTGCGGGCGTCGGGAGCATAACCGACGGTTGCGCCGTAGCCGGCCTGCTGCTGGAGGAGTGCTACCAGGGGAGCGGCGTTGACGGTGGTGTCGGCGCTCAGGCGGGCTGCCAGGGCGTTGAGCGAGTTGGCAACTTCGTTAGCCGTATAGGTTTCGTAGAATTCGAGGTTGGCCGAGCGCTGGAGCAGGTCACGCACGCGCTCGTGGTCTTTCACGCCGGGGAGCTCGAGCAGGATCTGGCCGTCCTTGCCCTGGAGCACCTGGATGTTGGGCGAAACGACACCAAACTGGTCGATACGGTTGCGGAGGACGTTGGTTGCGGAGTTGTCTACGCGGTCCTTAACCTCGGCTTTGAGCTTTGAACGGACGTCGTCATCCTTCGAGCCGGGCTGAACAAGGCCGTTGAAAACTACCGAGAAGTCGGCCTGGGGCTTGCGTGAGCGGTATTCGCTGACGAAGGTGCCTACATAGTCGTCGGTTTCGTGTGAATTGACGCGAGCTGTAGCGGCAGCGAGTGCTGATTCAAATACCGAATCGGTATCGCCGCTCTTCATCGAACGGAGCATGTCGGGCATATCGACCTGGAGGATAACGTTCATACCGCCCTTGAGGTCAAGACCGAGGCCTACGCCCCATTTACGTACTTCATTGAGTGTGTAGCCCAGGTACACGGGTTTCTCGCTCAGCGAGTCCATGTAGTGCTTGTAAGCCTGGTTGTAGGCTGCATCATCGTTGTCGCCCGACAAGGCAATAGCGTAGTCCTTGGCTGCGTTCTCGTGGCGTGAAGACACGAATGTGAACGACAGATAGAAAAGACATACTATCACCAAGAAAATAGCGATAACACCGGCGACGATGCTTCCTAAATTTCCTTTGCTTTGCATGAATTTAATGTATGGTTTAAGATTATTAAAAAATTTTCGTGGTATTTCAGCCTGCAAATATAGTGCTTTTTCAGCAAACAAGCGTTGCAATGTACCAAAAAAACGCCCCGAAAGCCTAAAAATGAGGCTTCCGGGGGTCAAAAAGTCCTATATTTCAGTCGCGGTCGAGGAAAAAGCGCGGGATATTGCAGATAAAAACGTCAGGCGAGTCGAGCAGGTCGCTGCGCTCGATGAGGCGTCCGAGGGGGATGTCACCGATGACATAGGAAGCGGCGGCCGAGCTGTAGCGCTCGCTCACGGAGGTGAATCCGAGGGCATCGACCACGGCCGGGTCGCGGAAGCGCAGGTAGACGGTCAGCTCGACGTCGGTCGTATAGACCGGGCGTCCCTCGTAGCTCATTTTCTTGTACTCGTAGCGGTAGCCGTGGCGGCGCGCCATCACATCGCTCAGGATTGACGAGGCTGTCGGGAGGGCGCCGGCACCCTTGCCGAACATGAACTGGCGGTCGTAGCACTCGCCGCGGATTACCACGCCGTTGTACTCGTCATCGACGCTGTAAATGTAACGCGACGGCGACACAAACTCGGGCATCACGAAAAGGGTGAAGGCGCGGTCGCTGACCTTCACGACCTGAGCCACCAGCTTGATCTTTACCCCTTTCTCGCGGGCATAAGAAATATCAAAGGGCGACAAGGTTGCGATGCCGCGGCACAGGACCTTGGCCGGGTCGACATAGACGCCGAGGGCATGGACGGTGATGATGACAAGCTTGTAGAGCGAGTCGTAGCCGAGAATGTCGCGCGAGGGATCGGCCTCGGCAAATCCGAGCTCCTGGGCACGCCGCAGGGCATCCCCGTAGTCCTCGCCGTGGTCAAAGACCCGAGACAGGATATAATTGGACGAGCCGTTGAGAATACCTTTGACTTCAAGCAGCAGGTCGTTGTCGTAATACTCTTCAAGATTGCGTATTACAGGAATTGAGCCACAGGACGAAGCATCGTAGAGCAAGGCCGCGCCGTGCTCCTGCTGCAAGGCAATAAGCTCGGGAAGGTGACGGGCGATCATGGCCTTGTTGCCGGAAACGACCGCCTTGCCGCGCCGAAGAGCTCCGCTGACGATTTTAAACGAGGCATCAGCGTCGTCGATCACCTCGACAATCAGGTCAATCGACTGGTCGTCGAGAATATCATCGGCGCGGTCGGTCAGCAGCGACGGCTGCACATAGATGTCGCGAGGCTTGTTGATGTCGCGCACGCAGATTCTCACTATCTCGGCGTGGGCGTTGCGGGCCATGGCGATGACCCGGCAGAATCCCTGGCCTACGGTTCCGAGACCAAAAAGGCCTATTCTGAGCATATTATTCATTGTATAAATGGCTTGAGTATTTCGTTAAGACGGTCTTTCTCGACAAGGAAGCCGTCGTGGCCGAGGGGCGACGATATTTCGGCATACCGGGCGTCGGGGAGCGCGGCTGCCAGCTCTTTCATCTCGGCAGGTGTGAAAATGATGTCGGTCGTGATGGATACAACTATCACAGGACATGTAATCCGGGCGAGAGCGGCTTCGAGGCCTCCGCGGTCGCGGCCAATATCGTGAGTGTCAAAGGCGTCGAGAATCGACACATAGGAATAGGCATTGAAACGGCGCACGAGCTTGTCGCCCTGGTGGCGCTGATAGCTGCAGGCGCGGCGCACGGGGCGCGGGGTTGTCGGGGGCTCGTCGCGCTGAGTGGTGTTATAACCCTCGGGGCCGCGGTAGGTGAGCAGGCCTATGGCGCGGGCCGCGGCAAGACCGGCCGCTGCAGCATCGGGTCGACGCTCGCCCCAGCTTGCATCGGCCATGATAGCCATGCGCTGGGTCTCGTCGATGGCGATTGTCCACGGCGAGGCAAAGGCGGCGGTAGCAATCAGAATCAGGCGATCAAAGCGCGAGGGCTCGGCGGCGGCCCATTCGAGCGCCTGAAAGCCGCCCACCGAGCTACCCACGAGCGCGTGGATGCGGTTGATGCCGAGGCTGTCGGCAAGCAGGGCCAGCGAGCGGGCGATGTCGCGGATGGTGAGCCGCGGAAAGTCGCCGTACCATGGCTCTCCGGTCGCGGGATTGATTGACAGCGGACCCGTCGAACCGTAGCACGACCCCGGAATGTTGGCGCAGATTACAAAGAACCGTGCCGGGTCGAGAAAGCCGCCGGGCACAACCGTCCCGGGCCACCACGCGGCCACGTCGCTGTCTGCTGTCAGTGCATGACACACCCACACTACATTGTCGCGGCGCTCGTTAAGTGTCCCGTAGGTGTGATAGGCAAGCTCGAGGCCGTCGATGACGGCGCCGTTCTCGGTCACAAATGGCTCGGGGCAGCGATAGATTTCCATCATAGCCCGGCCTTGGAGAATGCCTGTTCAAAGTCGGCGATGATGTCCTCGGGATCTTCCAGGCCGGGTGACACTCGCAGAAGCGTGGGGGACACGCCGGCGGCGGCCAGGTCTTCATCATTGAGCTGACGGTGGGTGGTCGAGGCCGGGTGGGTAACGGCAGTCACGGAGTCACCGATCATGGTCATGTGAGTGGCCAGCTTAAGCGCTTCCACAAATTTCACGGTTGTGTCAAGGTCGCCCTGCAATTCAACGTTGAGGACCGCTCCGGCTCCTCCGCGGAAATATCGCGCGGCATTCTCATGCCAGGGATTGTCCTCGAAACCGACGTAGCTCACCTTCTTTACTTCGGGGCGGCTGCGCAGCCACTCGGCAATGCGGCGGGTGGACGCGGCCTGATGGCGCACTCGCAACGACAAGGTCTCCAGACCGAGCATCATCAGGTAGCAGTCCCAGGGCGACGGACAAGAACCCAGGTCGCGAAGACCGTCGACACGGCAGCGGGTGATGAACGCCGTTGCGCCGAAGGCATCCTTGAGATTGAGTCCGTGGTAACCTTCCGAGGGACAATCGATGCCCGGGAAGCCGGTCCAGTCAAAATTGCCGGCATCGACGATGATACCACCCATGGCGGTGCCGTGACCGTTGATCCACTTGGTAGCCGAGTCGACAATGATATTGGCGCCCCACTTGATAGGATTGCACAGCCAGCCTGCCGCGCCGAATGTGTTGTCGATAACCAGCGGTACATGCTTGGCGGCAGCCAGAGCGCCGAGACCGGCAAGGTCGGGGACGGCACAGGTGGGGTTACCCATGCTCTCGGCAAAAATCGCGCGGGTAGAACCGTCGACGAGCGCCCCCATAGACTCGGGAGTAGCCTCGGCAGCGATGCGCACCTCGATGCCCAGGCGCGGGAGGGTGTGACGGAAAAGATTATATGTGCCGCCGTAGAGGAACGGCGAGGCAACGATATTGTCGCCCTTCGATGCAAGGCAGGTGACGGCGGTCACAATAGCCGACATTCCCGACGAAGTTGCCAGAGCGCCTGCCGCGCCGTAGAGCGCTGCAATGCGTGCCTCGTAGGCGCCGGCCGTGGGATTCTGCAGACGCGTATAGATATTGCCGGGGCGCGAGAGCTCGAAGAGCTCGGCGGCATAGTTGCAGTCGGGGAAGCGGTAGGCGGCAGTCGGGTAGATCGCCGTGCCGCGCGAGCATGTCGGCTCGTTCTTGTCAAGACCTCCATGAATCTGGATGGTGTCGAAATGTAGTTTTTTCAAGTCCATTGACGTATTAAAAAGAAAAACCGGCTCGAAATAATCTTTTGGATTTTCGTGCCGGCCGTAGTGATATGGAATAAATTAAATTCAGACGTTCATAGGCGGCACGCCGTTTTCATCGACATGCACATCTCCATCATTTGCCCGGCGGTAGAGGCCATGCAAACTGCTGATAATATGTATGATTGTCGTTTCATAAACCGTGACGCTTTAAATTCGACGCAAAATTACACCAAAATATTTATATATGCAACAAAACCGATAATTATTATATTAAACGCAACTCGAGCTAAAAGTGTGGAAAACAATATAGGAACGTATTTTCTTAGATTTATGGTTTATCCTTTAAGGGATATCTCACTATCCAAAGGCCGGCTTTATTACTGCCTTGACGCTCTATCCAGCCGGCGGCTTTAAGATTTGCGATGTTCTTCTTGATCGCGTCATCCGTGAGGCCCACTTTTTCAGCAAGCTCTTTTCGCGTCAGTTGCGGATTATCTTTCAGTAGACTTAAGATAGCAGCTTCCGTTTTATTGGGTAATTTATTGGGTAATTTATTGGGTAATTCCTCGCGATTACTTTCTTTGAGCGCCCTATGAATCTCCTTTAACATGAATTCGATGAACGGCCCTGATTGTCCTTCAGCGGTAGAGGCTGCTATAGCATTATAATATTCAAGCTGATTATCAAACACCATATTTTCCACCGGAAGATGCTCAAATATAGGATGGAGTCGCCCAAGAATCAACGACTGCCATAAACGACCTGTGCGCCCGTTGCCGTCGGAGAATGGATGAATGAATTCAAACTCATAATGAAACACACATGAACGTATAAGCAGATGGTCTTCGGAACCCTTCAGCCATGAAAATAGGTCGCTCATCAGCTGAGGCACAAGTTGCGGTGGAGGAGCCATGTGGACCAGACCCTGCTCTCCAAATACACCTACTCCTCCTCTACGGTATTTACCGGCATCGTCTGTAAGCGCTTCCATCATGATACCATGGGCTTTCAATAAATCCCTCTCAGAAAACGGATTCAGCTGAGAATAAATATCATATACCTTTATTGCGTTTTTTACTTCCTGTATCTGTCTTATGGGAGCGACAATCTGCTTTCCGTTAATAACGTCTCTTACCTCATCCTCGCTCAAAGTGTTTCCTTCAATAGCGAGGGACGAGTGGATTGTTTTTATGCGATTAGCTTTTCGAAGCTTTAAACCCTGGTCTCCTTCATGAGCGATTTTATGCCGCTCAATGAGAGCCGATATTTCAGCTATCAAGTTGATGGCTTCAGCGGATACTATGAAAGGAGGGGTTATCATGACAGTCTTAAAAAATCTATCTGCAAAGGTAGTTATTTTTCTGAGATTTTGGGGGTTGATGGAAAAAAATCATCCCCGGGGCATATAGCACGGCGGGGATGACGAAGTATTGCGTGAAAGTAATTATGCGTTGACGAGAGATGCGATGGCATCGGGGGTGAGACCCTGCTCGGCGAGCAGCTCCGAGGCACGGTAACGGTCGGGGAATGCCTTGGGCAAGCCCTTGACTATTACCTTCACGGGGGAGTCGCCAAGGTAGGCGGCGATCTTCTGTCCCAGGCCGCCGTCGACCGAGTTATCCTCAAGTGTTATGACTGTCTTGAAGCCGCGCAACTTGTCAAGTGTCTCGGTATCGAGCGAACTGAGACGTCGCGGATTGATAACCATGGGGTCAACGCCGTGGCGGTGCATGGCATCGGCTGCCTCCAGACCCAGGGGCAGGAAGTCGCCGGCGGCAATAATAGCTACGTCATGGCCGGGCTTGACGATCTCATAGGGTGCTGTGGCATAGTCGACTTCAAAGTCGCCGTCGCGCTCCACGACGGCTCCGCCGGGAGTTGCGATAACCACGGGGCCGGCAGTCTGTGAAGCGGCCCAGCGTATCATGGCCAGATACTCGGCGCGGCAAGTAGGAGCAAGGAAGAGGATACCGGGGATATTGGTGATCATCGGCACATCGAAGAAGCCCAGGTGGGTTGAATCGTTGAGTCCCCACACGCCATTGTAGAATGTAACGATGGTCGCGGGATTGGCATTGAGCGACAAGTCCTGGGACAACTGGTCATAAGCGCGCTGCAGGAATGTTGCCGCAACGCCGAAGACCGGTCGGCAGCCGCTCTTGGCAAGACCGCTTGCCATAGCCACAGCCTGCTCCTCGGCAATACCCACATCTATAAACCGGCTGCCGGCAGCAGCACGCTTATCGGCAGTAAAACCGATCACTCCCGGGGTGCCGGCAGTGATTACACACGAGAGCGGGTCGGCAGCGATGCGCGCGAGCATATATTCCGAGAAGATATCGGAATAGTCGGGGTCGTTGTCGACATTCTTAAGCGCGCCGGTCGCAGGATCGAACGGGCCACTGTAATGGAACTGTTCCTTGTGCTGCTCGGCCACGGGCAGGCCCTCGCCTTTCATCGTGTCGATATGAACTACCACGGGATGCTGAGAGTCCTTGACCTTGCGGAAAGCCGCAACCAGCGATTCTATATCATTGCCATAGGGCACATAAACGTAGTCAAAGCCGAGCGCCTTGAAAAGATTGTCGGCACAGGTGCCGTTGGACTCGCGCAGGGCCTTGAGGTTATCGTATATCGCGCCATGATTCTCGGCTATACTCATCTGATTGTCGTTGACCACTACAATGAAGTTGCTGCCGAGATCACCGGCATAGTCGAGACCTTCGAAAGCCTCACCTCCGCTGAGAGAGCCGTCGCCGATGACAGCCACTACATTATATTTTTTACCCTGGAGGTCGCGTGCCTTGGCCAGGCCCGAGGCCAAAGCTACCGAGGTCGAGGTGTGGCCAACACTGAACAGGTCATAGGGACTTTCCTCGGGGTTGGTATAGCCGGTCACGTCGTCGTAATGCGCGGGGTCGATGAAGGCTTCGATGCGGCCCGTCAGCATCTTGTGAACATAGCTCTGATGGGAGACATCAAAAACAATCTTGTCGTCGGGAGCGTCAAAAACATAGTGCAGGGCCACGGTCGGCTCCAGAAAACCGAGGTTGGGACCCACATGGCCGCCGTGGCGGGCAAGTTTTTCAATAAGAGCCTTGCGCAGGTCTGCCGCAAGCGCAGGAAGCTCGTCGACAGACAGTTTTTTAATGTCGGCCGGCGATTTTATGTCTGAAATATTCATTATTTATGATATTATTTGTTTAAAGAGTCTATTTTCTTAACAATAATTACTAACTTTGGTTCATAAAAACCGGCAATCAAAAAAATACCTCAAACACAATAATAAAGGTTGATATGCGTTTAACTTTTACCAATCTTAGATACATGTCACAACGTTCATATACCTCTCTTCTTAGAAAAATGGTGACGGTTGTGGTGCTTGGCGTGTCGCCGTGGGTGGCATCGTCGGCCTTCGACCTGTCGACCTATGCCGAGTCGTCGGCGCTTTCCAAAGGCAATTGGGTCAGAGTAAGTGTCGATAAGACAGGCTTGTATATGCTGAGTAACGCCACCTTGCGGTCAATGGGCTTCAATGATCCCTCGCGGGTGAGAATCCACGGCTACGGCGGACGCCGCATCAACGACGTCATGACGGCATCGTCCTACATAGATGATCTGCCGCAGACTTCCTGCGTCCTTACCGACGCGGGCCTGGTATTTTATGCTCTTGGGCCCGACGAATGGGTGCGCTCGACCAACACGTCCTATTATCACATGGAGTCCAATCCCTACAGTCTCCTTGGTTATTACTTCATCACCGAGAGCGACGAAGAGCCCGCCAAGGTGAGCGAGACCAGCGGGGAACCCGGAGCCGGCACCTACACACCGGCCACCACCGCCCAGGGACGTACCCACTATGAGCGCGAGCTCACCATGGCCACCGAAGCCGGCCCCCTCACCGTGGGCGAGGATTTCCGTTTCACCCCTACGCGCAAATTCACTTTCGCCATGCCGGGACGCGTCGACAAGACTTCCCTGTGGTTTGAGTGTCAGTTTGTGGCTCGCCATGTGGGCGTCACTTCGCAGCTTACATTCAAAACCGACGGCACCGACGTACCGGCTGTATCGACCGACCGCATCAGCTCAACATCAGACAGCCACTATGTTCACGCGTCGCTCGGAACCACCCGTCACTCGTTCATACCTCAGATCGATGTACCCGAGCGGATGGAACTCACCGTATCCCACAGCTGTGAAGGCGTCGTACACCAGGCCAACCTCGACTATATCTCGGTGAATTACACCCGCGATCTCACCCTTCCCTCGGAGGGCGTGCTCGAATTCTGGGCCAACTCGGCCGCGCTGTCGCTGGGCGCTGCTACGAGCGAGACGGTCGTGTGGGATGTTACAGATCCGCTGAATATCACCGCAATAAATACTGAGCTTGAAGGCGGACGCGCCGTGTGGCGTCCCTCGGTGCTTGCCATGCGTTCCTATGTCGCCTGGCGACCCGGCGCCAAGCTTCCCGAGCCAAAGCCGGCCGGGAAAGTCGCCAATCAGGACCTCCATGCCGAGGCCTCGGCTGCCGATATGGTCATCATTGCACCGTCAGCTCTGCTGGGACAGGCACGCCGCATCGCTTCTCTCCACGAGAAAACCGACACGATGACAGTGCTTGTGGTTGACGCAGCAAAGATTTACAACGAATTTTCGTCGGGCCAGCCCGACGTCTCGGGCCTGCGCAAATTCTTAAAGATGGTATATGACCGCAGTGCCGGCACAGCGACCCCGCTGAAATATGCATTGCTGCTGGGCCGCACGACGCTTGACAACCGCGAAATTGCCTCCTCGACCCGTGCACTCGGCTACTGCACGCTGCCTGCCTGGGTCAATCGCCAGGCCAGTCACTCCATGAGTGACAACGACGGCCTCTCGACCGATGACTTCATCGCCCTGCTGGGCGACAACTCGGGCTCTGACATGGGCCTCGACGACCTTTCAATCGCCGTGGGACGTATACCTATGACAAGCGATGCCGACGGCGCATCGATTGTCGACAAGCTCTACCAGTATGTCAACAACTCCAAGCGCACCAACTGGAAAAACCGCATCCTCGTGCTTGCCGACGATGAAGACCAGGGTGTCCACCTGCGCCAGGCCGAGTCGATGGTGCGCAACTTCCAGAATACCCCCGCGATGCAGCACATCGTCGACAAGGTCTATCTCGACGCCTACACGCTGAGCTCGGGCATCCTCCCCGACGCGCGTCGCGAGATGTTCCGCGCACTCGAGGACGGCGTGGCATGGTGGTTCTATACCGGCCATGCCAACAACCACTCGTGGACCGGCGAGGGGCAGCTCACCTACACCGACATCAACTCGCTGTACCTGCGCAATCTGCCCTTTGTTGTCGCCTCGACCTGTGACTTCCTGCGCTGGGACTCGGAGACAACCAGCGGCGGCGAGATCATGTATAAGGAACGTTATGGCGGCGCGATCGGCATGATCAGCGCCACCCGCCCGGTCTATATCTCGGACAACGGTTTCTATCTCGAGGCCCTCGGCCGCCATCTGCTTGCCCGCGATGAAAACGGCCGCTTCCCCACCGCCGGCGAGGTCTACCGCCGTTCCAAGAACAACATCCTCAACCCACTGGGCAATCACACATCCAACACCAACCGCCTGCGCTTCGTCTTCATGGGCGACCCCGCCATGCGTATCGTGACCCCCGACCCCATCGTGGAACTGCTCACCATCAACGGCGAGGAAGTCGAGCTCGACCGCCAGCTCACGATAGCAGCCATGTCTGACGCCACCATAACCGGCCGTGTCACCGATCCCGCCGGCAATACCCTGACGGATTTCAACGGCGTGGTGACAGTCGAGATTTACGATGCCCTCACCTCCGTGACCACCCTCGCGCGCGGCAACGGTAAAGTGGAAGTCTTTGACCGCCACGGCGACAAGCTCTATGCCGGCTCGACCACCGTTACCGACGGCCTTTTCACCATGCACATCGCCATGCCCGGAATGGTCGCCGACAATTTCAGGACAGCGACAATGTCGATGTATGCCGCAGCCAACAACTCCACGGCCGAGGCCGTCGGTCTCAACACCGACTTCTATGTCTACGGCTACGACGAGCCTGAGACGCCCGACACCGTCCCGCCGACAATCGACTTCCTCTATCTCAACCACGACGGCTTCACATCGGGCGAACGCGTCAACTCTTCCCCGATGCTCATCGCTTCGGTCAGCGACAACGTCGGCATCAATCTCTCCAACGCAGGCGTAGGCCACCAGATGACCATTACCCTCGACGGCCGCACTACCTATACCGATGTCTCGTCGTTCTACACCCCGGCAAGCGACGGTTCTCCCGCCGGCACCATCAACTATGCACTTGAAAACCTCAACGAGGGCGCTCACACCCTGCGTCTGCGCGTGTTCGACACGTCGGGCAACGCTGCCTCGGCCGAGGTAGAGCTCTTTGTCGACAACAGCTTGACACCGCGCATCTTCGAGGTATTCAGCGACGTGAATCCCGCATCGGAATCGGCCAATTTCTATGTCCGTCACGACCGCCCGGAGAATATTCTGGAAGTGTCGGTAACGGTCTATAACCTCATGGGCCAGCCCGTGTGGACCGGCTCGAGCAAGGGCATGAGCGACAACGACCTTTCGTCGCCCGTAACCTGGGATCTCACGGACATGACCGGCCGTCGCGTCCAGCGCGGTATCTACCTCTATCGCGCGTCGGTCAGCACCGACAACACTCACTACGAAAGTGCATCGCAGCGCATCGCTGTCACCGCTCCCTGATAATCGCGCGCAAAGCACTCCCGTGCATGCTTTTGCACCGTTAGTGTATTTTTTGTATCTTTGCACGTTGAAAAGCCCTTCAAAGTAGTTACTTTCTTTTAATTAAGAACGTTATGAACGATACCAGGCCAACCCGCACACAGGATCTGCTGCCCGAGCCCACGCTCAGGCGGCTTCCTTGGTATCTGGCCTATGTGAGCAAGCTCAGCGGCGAGAACGTCGAGTATGTGTCTTCTACGCGGATGAGCGAAGATCTCCATGTCGATGCGTCGCAGATAGCAAAGGACCTGTCGTTTATTAATGTAAAGGGCAAGACCCGCATAGGCTACGAGGTGGCCTCCCTTGAAAAAGCCCTGCGCTCCTTCCTGGGCTTCTCAAGCCGGCACAACGCCGTGATGGCAGGCGCGGGCTCTTTGGGGGGTGCCCTTATGCAGGATTCAGGTCTGCAGCGCTACGGGCTCAACATCGTGGCCGGCATCGACACCGACCCCGCCATTGCCGGCACTTCGATCGCCGGTATTCCCGTTTACAGTCCCGAGGCTCTGGCGCAGCTTGTCAAGGAGCTCGGAATCACCATCGGCATCCTGGCTGTCCCCTTTGACGTGGCGCAGCCTGTGGCCGATATGCTGGTGGCCGCCGGGATTAAAGCCCTCTGGAATTTCACTCCGACCCGCATCCGCGTTGCCGAAGGTATCGTCGTGACCAACACTTCTATTTACTCCCATCTGGCGGTGATGTACAACCGCCTCGCCCACAATCCATCGAGTGTCAATGAAAATCCTGAGAATTGACAACCGACCCGATGAAGAACCCGTGTTGATGGCCGACTCGGTCTATCGCCCCGACCGTCGCCCCCTGTTCCTGCCTGATACCGATGGAGA
>CAYVTB010000027.1:12996-16097 GCA_964454365.1 uncultured Bacteroides sp.
TTCAAGACCGGCGACATTATCATCCTGCCGGACATAATAAGCTCCTTCACGCCGAGCCGTGACATGAATGTCAGCGTAAGTCTCGACGGAGCCACCTTACTCGAATTTTCCCTAAAATAAATCATTGCTCAGTTATAAATGAAAAGCCGCATACTCTCTTTCCTCTTCATGCTGTGGGCAGCCACCGGCGCCACTTATGTGCAGGCCTATTCAACCTCCTACTACGCTTCCGCTTCACGTCTCAACAGCGGCCATTGGGTGAAAATCGCCACCGATTCCGAGGGAGTCTATCAGCTCACCTATGATCAGCTGAAGGAAATGGGATTCAGCGACCCGTCCAAGGTGCAGGTATACGGTTACGGAGCCTTGCAGTTCACGGAAAACACCTTTGTCTCCGGCGCGCCCGATGATCTCAGCCCCGTCGCCACGCTCCACACGGACGATGGTCGCATCCTCTTTTTCGGCCAGGGCGACGTGATGATGTCGACCACCGGCACCCAGGGCAGCGATGCCAACCAGTATACGCTGAAGCGCAATTACTACGACACCCGCAGTTATTATTTTCTGAGCGATGCCGACGGCACCGAGGAAATACCACAGAAGTCCAAGGAAACAGCCCAGACAGCGCGCCCGGCCTTGAGCTCCCACATCCATCTGGACCTCATCGAGGAGGACCTTCAGATACCGATTAAAGGCGGCATAGGCTTCCATGCGATGCCTGTAAAGGCCGGAGACGGAGTCGGGTTCACCTTCAAGGTGCGTAATTACAGTCCTACCCCCGCCTACGATTCGGGCTCGTTTGTCTATATGTTTGCAATGTCGTCGACAGAGGCTACTCAGTTTTCAGTCGAGCACGACAGCAACGTGAGTATTCCCGACAATCCCGACGCCGAGTACAACGCCCAGGCCTGGGCTATCGCCACCGGCGAATATACCTACTACAACGACGTCCGTGGCAGCCTCGAGTTTGTTCCGTCAGAAACCAACGACCTTTCCGATGCCGAGGTTACCTTTACCGTAAGGGTTCCGTCGATCAGCACCATCAATTACTGTGCACCCGACCGCGCGTTTCTCCGTTATCCCCGCGCCAATATTCTCGATGATCAGGATCCATGCCTCATAATGAACTTTGGCCGCGACGAGAATCGCCGTGGACAGCGCGTTGATTTTCCCGATGTTGATGCCGACAACGACATTCAGGTGTGGGCTATCGACAAGCCGGCAGCCGTCGCCGGTTATCCCACGGAATATGACCCCGAGACGCGTACCCTGAGCTTTGTCCTCACCGACAACACCACCGCTCGCGTGATGGCTTTCCGGGCGGGAGCAACCTTTCCGTCGCCTGCCGTCATAGGCACCATCGCCAATCAGAATCTGCATGGCTCGGAAACGCCCCACATGCTCATCATCACGACGGCCGAACTCGAGGCTGTTGCCGAACGCCTGGCCGACGCCCACCGCCGTGTCCAGGGCCTCGACGTGAATGTCGTGGTCCACGACCGCATCTTCAACGAATTTTCATCGGGCTCGCGCGACGCTATGGGCTATCGCCGCCTGGCCAAGATGTACTACGACCGCCAGCCCTCCAAGTTCCGCTACATTCTTTTCCTGGGCCCGAGCAGCTATGACAACCGTTGCATGGAAATAACCAAGGGCGACCGCCTGCTCACCTATCAGAACACCAACTCGACCCAGACACGCAATATCATCACCAACTACTCCAACGATTCCTACTTCGGCAACCTCGTCAACAACTACATGCACGAGAATCTCAACGTGCTGCCTTTCCAGGTTGCCGTGGGACGTGTTCCGGCCCTGAACCTGTCACAGGCCACCGCCTATGTCAACAAGGCCGTGAAGTATCTTGAATCGACCCCCAATTACAGCGCTGCCACCCGAGTGATTCTCGTGGGCGGCGACTCGGACCGCAATACCCATCTCAATCACTCGATCGAGGCGATGGACTCGATGCGCGTCTATGCTCCTCAATTGACTTATGTGAATATCCCCATCCAGGGATATACCGACGCCGAGGGCGCGGTCACTCCCCACACGGACAGAAACGTGCTGCTGACCGAACTCACCGAGGGCGCCGGATATTTCACCTACTGTGGCCACGGCGACCCTAACTTTATCTGTAACCACATCTATGACAAGAGTATCGCCACGGAGACGAAGACCGATTCCTACCCCTTCATCATGTTCTCCAGCTGTGACCAGTTTGCCTTCGACCACCAGCAGAACGGCCTGATCGAAACCATGCTTTTCACGGAGAACGGCGGCATCCTCGGCGGTGTCGGCGCCTGCCGCAGTGTCTATATCAGCTATAACCAGCTCACCTGCGTTTCAACGGCGATGGCCTATGCCCGGAGCCGGTCGGGCGACACCTACGGTGATCTCTACCTGCGTTCCCGAGACATCATCGTGGATAAGTACAACCGCACGGCCAACTACCGCAACGCGATGACCAACACCATGAATTACAACCTTGCCGGCGACCCGGCGCTGCCGCTCTCGCTCTGCGAGTCAACGGTCAAGATCATGGCGGTCAATGACGTTGCAGAGCCCGTCTCGCCCGTGGATGTCAAGCCCCTGCGCCCGGTAAGGCTCAAGGGCATTGTTACCGACAGCGACGACAATTTGCAGGAGGATTTCAACGGTGAAATTACCATCAACGTGTTTGCGACCCCCGACTCCGTCACCACTTATAATACCCGCAACGAACAGGGGTACAAACCGGTTACCGTCGGCCAGGACTTCAAGATTCTCGCCCGCGCCACCGCTACGGTAGTCGACGGGGCTTTTGACACAACCGTGACACTTCCCGCGCCTCTCACTCCCGGCCTGAGCCGTATGTCGCTTGTTGCGGTGAGCGAGGACGGCAAGCATGCCGCCATGAACAGCGTCAACATTCTGAATCTGCTCGACTACTCGGCAGCCGACTATGAAGACGACACCTTTGACGCTCCCGCGATCAAGGAATTCTATGCTGAAGACCCCGCCTTCATCCCCGGCGACGAGCTGCCGTCGACCATCACAGTCACAGCCGTTATCGATCCTTCAACAACAGGACTCGCAATCGGCGGAAGCACAAGCGACAT
>CAYVTB010000027.1:16197-18607 GCA_964454365.1 uncultured Bacteroides sp.
ATTTTTTATTTCAGGAGGCGGGAGAGGGGGCGGTCGAAATAGCGGAGCACCAGGCGGGAAATTACATAGGTGAGGGCTGTGCAGACAATTATCGTCAGCCACACGGGCGAAGGATAGCCCGCAGCTTCACAGGCACGGGTGAAGACGTAGATCACAAGCGTGTGGAACAGATAGAAGATAAAGCTCACCTCGCCAAGGCTCTGCAGAACGTGGGTGTCGAGAAGCCGGCTGAGAAAATCGCGGCGGTTGCCCTGCACGGCAAAGGCCAGGATTGTCACAAAGTCGGCCACCCACCAATAAGACGCAAGGGCATAGTTCTCGGCTATGCGGTCATAGAAATATATCTGCACGGCGATAATGAGCAGGCACGCCACCTGCAGCGGCATTGCATGTGCCTCGACGGTTTCCTTAACTTTATCGTGCACTTCGCAGGCAAGGATCCCGAGCAGGAAGGCTACTGCCTGCATAGGCGGGAAAACATAAATCAACGACGTGGCCCGGGCCTCGGGGACAAAGGGCACAAGGGCAAAATATCCGAGCAGCGCAAGCAGGCTCAGGAAATTGAAACCACGAGGATAGCGCCGGCGTAATTCCATGGCCGGCACGAACATCACATAGCAGAACAGCAGCGAACTGATAAACCACGCGACCGCGTTTCCGGAAAAATAAATATCGGGGTTGGGCACCCAGCTCTGAAGCATGAGAAGGTCGAGGACCGGCGCCGGGGGATAGGAAAACGTGCGCGACGGCTGCAAGGCCACCGCCAGGATGAGGGTCAGAAGATAGACGGGATATAACCTCACGAGCCTTCCCTTCATGAACTTTCCGAAACGCAGGTCGCGGTCGCCATAGGCCTTGGTCAGCACAAAACCGCTGAGCATGAAGAAAAAAGACACGCCAAGGTCGCCCAGCGAGGCGGCGACATAGCCTGTCGCCCCGCTGTGGTGAATGAGAATCAGCACGGCGCCGATTCCTCTCAAAGCCTGTAGGTTATCGTATCGTTGAGCGGCCACTGCTTTCAAAAGCTTGATTCAGCGACGCAAAGGTAACAAAAAATCCCCTCTTTCCCAATAGAGCCGGAAAACGCCTCAGAGCTGACCCTGCTCGACAAGAGTGGCGATGCGGTCGGTCAGCATGTCCTCGCGGTCTTTCTCGGGGCGGAAATCGCTCTTGAGACTCACGCCGAAGAGCTTGCCGAATCCCTGCCAGAACGCAGCGCGGAACGTGCCCAGAAAGGCCTTGACGATGTCGTAGCTCGACTGGTTGGTCTCGCGCTGAACCAGCTTTATCAGCACCTTGGCCTGTCGTCGCGAGAAGCGCTTGAACACGGGTTTATATTGCTCGAAAAGCTCCGACTCCATTTTCTTGAGATAACTCTCGCGCTCTTTCTGGGTAGGGAAAGTCTCGATGTACTCGTAGGTTTCCACGAGCGTCTCGGCGATCAGTTTGGCATAGGGCAGCGTGAGCTTCACGTCGCGCACCGTGCGCCAGTAAAACTGCTCCTCCTTCTTGTTGCGGAACTTCAGCGGCGGAAAGCATGTGAGCTCGTTCAGGGCGATCACCAGGATTGTATCGCCCTCCTCGTCGATGCGGTAGGTGTAGCCCCGGTAGATGGAATTGCGGCCCGATCCCGGATTCTCGAGAGTGCGTTGGGCGGCAGCGCCGCAACCCGTGGTTGCAGCGACGGCGCATAATAATATGCCGGTGATCGCACGCTTCATCTCTTACAATTACTTATCGGGCAACTATTGAAGTACTTAATTTATAACGGAAGGCAACCCCCGTTTGTTACCTCCCCCTCAACAAAAATTACTCAAAATAAACAAACAGGGCTGAATCCTGCAACCGGTAACCGACATCAGTCGCTTGCCCGGCAAGAATCAGCCCTGATTGTTTATCCGCCAAAAAACTTAGCGGACAGTGATATTATTCTTTATCTAACAGTGACTTTTTTGACGGTGGAGCCTTGACGCACGATGTACATTCCGCTGGAAAGGCCGTCGAGAGAAGTGCCGACCATCACACCGTTGAGGTTGTAGACCTCGACAGGGATGTACACGCCGTCCTCATCCACGATTGCATCGTCAATGCCGTTGAAATCATAGGAACGAATGCTCTGGAAACGCTTCCACGGATCAATCTCCGATGCTTTCTTGACAGCGACCTCCGGGACATAAAGTGTAGCGGACGAGTAAACCTCCTCAACAAAAGCATTGGAGTCGCCACTTACGGGCTCCTCAGCCGAGTAATAAACTTCTCGGATGTTGGGACAATTGCTAAATAAGCCACGCTCTACTGCGGTGATTGAACCCGAGATTCTGACATTGGTCAAGCCGCTGCAACCAGAGAAAGCCGCGCTCCCAAGGGAGGTTACAGAGTTGGGAATATCAACACTGGTCAAGCCGCTGCA
>CAYVTB010000028.1:0-9296 GCA_964454365.1 uncultured Bacteroides sp.
CTCCGGAATTGATTTTGAGCACCACGCCGAGCTTGTCTTCCTCGCGGCGCAGCATGTTGCGCAGCTCGAGGGCCTCAATCTTGGCGATGGCATCGGCATAGAGCTTGTCGACATCCTCTTCTTCAAGAAGACCTTCCTTGACAAAGTCAAAGCCGGTGGAAAGTTCTTCCACGGCATCCTCGACTTCCTTATAGCCGTCGATCCAGGCCTGTATATCCTTAATTTTCTTCATTTGCTTCTGGGCCTCAGCGGGGTTCTCCCAGAAGTCGGGCACATGGGTGCGCAGTTCTTCTTCTTCGACTTCTATTTTCTTGCTGTCGATGTCAAAGATACCTCCTCAGCGCCAACTTGCGCTCAAAGGTCTCTTTTAATTGTTCCTGAGTAATCATATCCTTTCTGAACAGTTAAACTAAAAAATTCCGTGCAAAATTAACAAATTTCCCCCGCTCCTGCAACATCTGCGCGGAGTAGGGGAAATTGTAGTGTTATTCTTCGGTCTTAGCCGGAGGCGATTTAGGCTTCCGGCCGTGGCGTCGCAGAGCCTCGGCAACAATCCACTGCAACTGGCCGTTGACCGAGCGGAATTCCTGCGCGGCCCAGGCCTCGACCATTTCCATGGTCGCCGGGTCGAGACGCAGCAGAAAACTTTTTGACGCTTCTTTCTTGGCCATCAGCGGTGGATTAATTATATAAAGTACCTGTATTAACGACAGGCTGGGCCGGTTCGTCGGCGCAGAGCACTACCAGAAGGTTGCTCACCATGGTTGCCTTGCGTTCCTCGTCAAGTTCTACAACACCCTCGTCCTTGAGTTGGTTCAATGCCATTTTCACCATCGAAACGGCGCCCTCGACAATTTTTTCGCGGGCGGCGATGATGGCCGATGCCTGCTGGCGGCGAAGCATCACGGCGGCGATTTCAGGAGCGTAGGCAAGATAGTTGAGGCGGGCTTCCACAACCTCGATGCCGGCCATCGAGAGGCGCTCGTTGAGCTTGTCCTCGAGCTGCTGGACTATTTCGTGGCTTCCGCTGCGCAGGGTGACTTCATCGTGGTTGGTACCGTCCTCGTCGTAGGCATAGCGGCCGGTGACTTCGCGCAGGGCTGCGTCGCTCTGAACCTTGACAAAGTTCTGGAGAGCATTGGAGCGCGCTTTACTTGCACTTGACACATCGATGCTGCCGTCTTTACCGGTGGAAACGCTCGTCTCGGCCACGTCGGTGTCGACATCAAAGATCACGCGGTAGGTATCGCGCACTTTCCATACGAGCACCATGCCGATCATCACCGGGTTACCGGTCTTGTCATTGACCTTGATGGGGGCCACGTCGAGGTTGCGGATGCGCAGCGATACTTTTTTGGTCGACATGAAAGGATTGACCCAGTAGTAGCCTGTGGGCCGGAACGTTCCGCAGTATTTGCCGAAGAAAATCATGACGTGGGCCTGGTTGGGTTGCTGGATGAAAAAGCCACACGACAAGATTATTAATGTGATAAACAGCACGACGCTAACGATCCAAGGCCAAGCTGTCGATTCAAGATCAGGCGCGCAGATTAATGTTGCGGCAATAGCAGCCGGTATAACCAAAAGGACGATAAACAGCATCACAAAGCCATTGTAGACCTTTCCTGTGTAGTCATACTCGTAGTTCTTGTCTTTCATAGTCAAAATGATATTAAAATGATATTATTTTTCTATCGGCAAAGGTATATTCATTTTTCCATTCCCGCAAGAAAAATCGTAAAAAAATTTCAGGTGTCAACATTAAAGTCTTTAAGGTCCTTAAGGTCCTTAGGGACCCTTATTTGAACCAGCGAAGTTCGGGTCTTGTGTAACTTGATTTATTTTAGTACCTTTGCAGCCGAAATTCCGGACAACAAATAAATCAATCGATAAATAATGAAAGCTTACGTATTTCCCGGCCAGGGAGCCCAGTTTGTCGGCATGGGCAAGGATCTCTATGAGAACAATGAGACAGCCCGCGATCTTTTTGAAAAAGCCAACGATATTCTCGGTTTCCGCATAACCGATCTTATGTTTGAAGGTACCGACGAAGACCTGCGTCGCACCGATATCACCCAGCCCGCTGTGTTCCTCCACTCGGTAGTGCTCGCGAAGTCGCTCGGCGACGAATTCAAGCCCGCGATGACCGCCGGCCATTCACTCGGCGAATTTTCGGCTCTCGTTGCCGCTGGCGCTCTCGACTTTGAAGACGGTCTCAAACTTGTGTCGGCTCGTGCCCACGCTATGCAGAAGGCCTGTGAACTCAAGCCCTCGACAATGGCTGCCATTATCGGTCTGCCCGATGAAAAGGTTGAGGAAGTGCTCAAGGGTGTTGACGGCGTTGTCGTCTGTGCCAACTACAACTGCCCGGGCCAGATCGTTATTTCCGGCGAAGAAGAAGCGATCGACGCCGCCTGCAAGCTTCTCAGCGAGGCCGGTGCACGTCGCGCTCTCAAGCTCAAGGTTGGCGGTGCTTTCCACTCGCCTCTGATGGAACCGGCCCGCGCCGAGCTCGCTGCCGCTATCGAAAAGACTGAATTCCACACACCCGACTGCCCCGTCTATCAGAATGTCGATGCAAAGCCCCACACTGATCCTGCTGAAATCAAGGCCAACCTTGTTGCTCAGCTCACCGCTCCCGTGCGCTGGACCGCATCGGTTCAGAACATGGTCGCTGACGGCGCCGACGAGTTTATCGAGCTCGGTCCCGGCAAGGTCCTCCAGGGTCTTGTTTCCAAGATTGCCAAGGGTGTTGAGGTCAGTGGCCGTCAATAATCTTAGTTGTCAATTATAAGTCTAACAATCACGGTGCCGGGACTTTTGATGCCCGGCATCGTCATATATAAACCTGTGATACCATGACTTGGAATTATATACAGCCTGTAAATGTAATCTTTGGACGCGACTGTCTTGAGCGTCTCGGTGAAGTAATTGACAAGATCGGGGGCCATCGCGGTCTGCTGGTTACCTCCCGCTCCTTTGCCCGCGAGGGCGGGGCTGCAGGGCAGCTTATTACATTATCCGGCGGTCGCCTGGTAGACATCTATTCGGCCGTTTCGCCCAATCCCGATGTGAAGGAGTGCGAAGCCAGCATAGAGGCCATTCATCGCCACGATTGTGATTTTGTAGTAGCCCTCGGGGGCGGCAGCGTCATGGACTGCGCCAAGGCAGCTTCTGTTCTCTGCCGCGGAAATATAAGTGCAGCTGAAGCCGTTGCGGGAGCTCCGCTACCAACTTTACATATCCCTGTGATTGCCGTGCCGACAACGGCCGGTACTGGCAGCGAAGTAACTTCGGTCGCCGTTTTGAGCGACCACGAGCGCGGTCTTAAGGTTCCGCTTAATTCTCCCGAGATGTATCCGGTGGCTGCGCTCGTCGACCCCGTGCTGACATTGACAGCCCCTGCACATCTGACAGCCTCGGCCGGTCTCGATACCCTCTGTCACGCCGTGGAAGCTTTCTGGAGCCGCAATCATCAGCCTGTATGCGACGCGCTCGCGATTGAAGCAGCATCGCTGGTCATGGAAAATCTCGAGAGAGCTGTCAAGTACCCCGACGATATCGAAGCCCGAGAGAAAATGTCTCTGGCAGCTGTTGTAGCAGGAATGGCATTTGCTATTCCTAAGACATCGGCTCCGCATGCGTGCTCCTATGCTCTCACCAACCGCCTCGGTATCGCACACGGCGAAGCGTGCGCTCTGACACTCACCTGGTTCTTGCGGTTTAACGCGAAGAATGGCTGTGACAGACTCCGTCGCCTGGCCAATGCTCTCGGTTATGAAACTCCCGAGGCGCTTGCTTCGGCTATAGATGCGCTTGCTGTCGCAGTGGGAGCCATGCGTTCACTCTCTTCATTCAATCTTTCCGGCGAGGAAATTGAGGTTCTTGAGAAAGCCTGCATGCATCCCAATCTGCGCAACAATCCGGTCGAAGTGACCGCGGAGGACATTCATGATCTGTTCCTGTACCTTACGGAACAATCAGAACGTCGTTGAACGATAGCGGTTGAGCCGCGCCAACGCCATATTGTAGCGATAGAGCAGGTCGATATAACCCAGGCGGGCGGTCTTGAACAGATTGACCTCATTGAGATAGTCGATTACGGTGAGTTCACCGCCGTCAAAAGCCTCGCTGAGCAGTTCGAGATAGCTGTTGTCGCCCGAAAGACGCTCGTAATCGGCTATTGTGCCCGCAAGTGACTGCGCGACGGCATATTGTCCCGACGCTTCGGCCATGGCAGTAGCAAGTACCCCCGAGTAGCTGTAAAAATTGGCCTCTCTCTCGATATTCAGCAGTGCGAGTTTGCGCTTTCTTGAAAACGAAGGCAGCTTCACCGATACGCTCAGGCCGTTGAAATGAGTCTGTTCCTCAAAGGCATGGACATACCCCAGAGAGAAAGACGGCAATGTGCTCTGTTTCGCAACCCTGGAGGCTGCCATTGACAATCTGTCTCCCGATTGAATAAGCGCATATTGAGGATAGGATTCCACTGCAGTAGAGGGTGCCGCGCTCTCCTGCAGCGGATAAGCGCTCCAGATGTCATTGTCGGCAGCGGGAACATTGATACCCTTGGCACGCAGTCCTGCCAGGCTGCTTTCAAGCTCGGCGCGGGCTGTCTCTACCTGGCCGCGGCTGTCGAGCAAGGCAAGCTGTGTCTTGCGCAGGTCAAGTATCGTGGCCTCTCCGAGATTGTAAGACTCCTCGGTCAAGGCCGATATCCGTCGCAGGTTGTTGTCGAGTTCGAGATAAAAATCAAGTCGGGCGCGGGCGTTCACGGCGTCCAGGACAAGCAACTTGGCCTCGAGGCTTGCATCAAATAAAATGATACTGCGCATGCACTGCGAGAGGCTGTCCTGCCTGGAGGCGAGTTCGCGGCGCGCGCCATAGAGCCCGGGCCAGCTTATTTCCTCGCTTACGCCCACCGACCAGCGCGTGTTACCGTCGCGTCCCCAGAGATGCTCGAATTCCACCTCAGGACCCTCGGCTGTGTTCTCGGCGCGGGTTTCAGCCGCCGGGAGCGACTGTCGCTGCAGCTCGGCAGCCACAACCGGGTCTCGGTTGATGATCTCGTTAACTATATTGTCGAGTGGCTGCACTGCCACAGCCCCTAAGGCTATGGCGGCAGCTAAGAGCATGGCTGTTATTCTGCTCATGATTCTTTATTTTTATTTATGAGCCTGTAGACGGCGGGTATGACAAAAATATTCAGGAAAGTGGAAGTGACGAGGCCGCCGAGAATCACTGTCGCCAAGGGCGACTGTATTTCATTTCCGGTCTTGTCGCCGCCGATGGCCAGCGGGATCAGAGCCAAGGCAGAGGTCAGCGCGGTCATAATGATCGGTAGCAGGCGGTCGCTCGAGCCGGTCATGATGCGTTCCGAAAGTGACATGCCCTGAGCCTTGAGCGAGTTGTAGCGGCTTATCAGCAGCATACCGTTGCGCGTTGTGATACCAAGCAGGGATATGAAACCTATGATGGCCGGAATGTTGAGCTCGGAACCGGTGAAGACCAGGATAAACACTGCGCCGATCATCGCCAGCGGTATGTTGAGAAGAATCACGAGCGACTCGGTCCAGTTGCGGAACTGGCCGTAAAGAAGCATCAGTACAACCAGAAGGGCACATAGCGACGTTAGTAACAGGGTGCGCGATGCCTTCTGCTCGCTTTCAAATTGGCCGCCATAGGTAATATAATAATTGGCAGGCAGTTTCATCTTTGTTTCGACACGGCTCTTGATGTCGTCCACGACGCCGCGCAGGTCGCGGTCGTCAACGTTGGCCGAGATGACGAGGCGTCGCTTCACGTTCTCGCGGTTGACGGCGTTGGGGCCGGCCTGGGATATTATTTGAGAAACGGCGCTCAAGGGCACCTTGCCATTGGGCGAGTCAATCATGATCTCGCCAATCGAGTTAAGGGTAGACCGCGAATCAGGGGCGGCGATAAGAGTTATGTCATAAGGCAGCCCGTCTTCATAGACCTGTGAAACGCGGGTGCCGGCTATAGCCGTAGAGATGGCGCGATTGAATTGCGACATCGTGATGCCGTAGCGGGCAAGCACTTCGCGGCGTGGTTTAATTACAAGTTCAGGGCGTTCCACCTGTTGCTCGAGAGTGACATCCACGAGGCCGGGGACGTCGGCAACGGCAGCCTTGAGTTCTGTTCCAAGGCGATAGAGTGTCGCGAGATCGTCACCGAATATCTTTATTGCAATAGCAGCCTCCGTACCCGAGAGCATCGCGTCTATTCGGTGAGAAATAGGCTGGCCTATTTCGATATTCGTGCCCGGGAGGATGCTTAGTCGCGCGCGCAGGTCGCGTACCATCTCGTTGCGGCTGCGGCCTTGCAGACGATATGGCACGTCGAGCTCGCTGACATTGGGCCCGAAAGAGTGCTCGGCAAGCTCGGCGCGGCCTGTCTTTCTCGAGACAGTCGTGACCTCGGGGAGTTGGAGAGTTATTTCCTCGGCCATACGCCCGATCTTGTCGCTTTCTTCAAGAGAAACACCCGGCAGAGTTGCTACGTTAACCGTGAGAGAGCCTTCGTTGAAAGGAGGAAGGAACGAGCGTCCCAGGGTGAAGAAGGCTATCATCGCGGCGACAAAAAGCAAAGCCGTAACTATCAATACACTGCGGGAATACTTAAGGGTCAGGCGGAGCATCGCGCCATAGGCCTCGCGCAATTTTCGGGTGACGAACGGCTCGCGGTCGAGTCGGTTTTCCGCCTTGCGGCTGCCTCCTAAAAGGAAGTAGCACAGCACGGGCGTCAGCGTCAGTGCCACGATGGTAGAAGCGATCAGCGCGACAATGAAGGCTACGCCAAGAGGAATGAGCAGCCTGCCTTCCATGCCCGTGAGGAAAAACAGAGGCATAAAGCTCGCTATAATGATAAGCGAGGAGTTGAAGATAGGCATTCTCACCTCGGCCGACGCATCGAAAATCACATCCAGGGGCGCCCGACGCTTATCTGCCGGGAGCTCGCGATTTTCCCGCAGACGTTTATATACGTTCTCCACGTCGACAATGGCGTCATCCACCAGCGAGCCGATGGCGATCGCGATTCCTCCCAGACTCATCGTGTTTATAGTATACCCCATGAAGTTGAGTATCAACACGGTGATAAGGATTGAAAGCGGCAGTGCAACCACAGAAATCAACGTCGTGCGCAGGTTCATCAGGAAGAAGAATAACACGATGATGACAAAGAGCGCGCCCTCGAGCAGCGCCTGCTGCAGATTGTTGATCGAGTTCTCGATAAACTCGCTCTGCTTGAAGATATCGGTTGAAATCTTCACATCGGCGGGTAGGGTAGGAGCAATCTGAGCCAAGCGGTCCTCGATGCGCTCCGTGAGACCTATTGTACCGGTTGCCGGCTGTTTAGTTACTGTTATCAGTACGGCCGGGTGGGTGTTGAGTGAGGCCAGGCCCAGGCGCGGCAGGGCCGTGCCGATCACAACGTCAGCAACGTCGGCCACGGTCACTGTCCCGCGGCTGTCGCTGCGCACCAGTGCTGCCCCGAGTTCCTCGGGAGAGGATGTGTTTATTTCGCCTTTGACGATATACTCGTTGCCGAAATCGTAAATAATTCCGCCGCGGGCATTGTCGTTGAGGCTTTCAACGGCGTCGGTGAGTTCTTCCAGGCTTACATCGAGAGCCCTCATGCGCGCCGGGTCAAACTGTATCTGAAATTCCCGTGCATCACCACCCTGAACGCTCACCTGGGCCACGCCGCCCATGGCAAGCAGTTGAGGCGCGATGACGCGGTCGGCTATCGTGCGCAGGTCGAGCATGGAAGTGCTGTCGGCGGTGAGGCCGATAATCAACATTTCACCGAGGATGGAAGACTGAGGGCCCATGACAGGATCTTCGACGTTCTGAGGCAGATCGACAAGCGCGAGACGCTCGGCGACGGTCTGGCGTGCTACATAAATATCTGTCGACCAGTCAAACTCAATATTAACTACCGAGAAGCCGGTGGTAGACGCCGAGCGGACGCGTCTGACGCCCGTAGCTCCGTTCACAGCCGTTTCGATAGGGAATGTGACGATTGTCTCCACTTCCTCCGGGGCCATTCCGGGCGCTTCCGTCATAACGGTCACTGTCGGGGCATTGAGGTCGGGGAAGATATCGACTTCCGTGCGCACAAGGGTAACGCATCCCGCAACCAGAATGATGGCCGACAGGATCAGGACGCTGAGTCGGTTAATCAGCGACCAGTGTATAATCTTGTTAAGCATCTCTACCGATTTTTAATGTGAATGGCTATGACCTTCGGGGATTGCGCCCGATGCTCCGGCGAGTCTCACGGTTGTCACGCCGTTGTCGACCACCATTTCGCCCTCATGGAGACCGCTGAGGATAACGACATTCTGACCGTCGCCGGCTCCGATCGTCACGGGAACCTTGCGGTAGCAGTCTTCGTCGAGCTTGACAAAGACACAGTAGTCGCCTTGCTGCTCGTAAACGGCGCCGGCGGGTACGGTGAGTTCTTCTTTGTCGCCTTTACCTATAAGATATACCTCAACCGCGGTTCCCGGTACGAGGCTTCCGTCATTGGGAAGACTGAAAGTCACCGGTATGTATCCGGCAGCCGCGGCAGCCTGTGAATTGCCCAGACGGCGACCTCCGGCAGTACTGATGGTGACATTGCGGCCGCTTGACGGATCGACAATGCGCGCGTCAACGATATTAGGAATAGAAGCATTGTAACGCACGGGGACGTCGGCGCGCAAAGTGAGTCCGGAGGCGGAAGCAACCGTGGCGAGCGGAGCGCCTGCCTCGACAAATGCGCCGCTCGCAACGTCAACCGAGACGATTACGCCGCTGATAGGTGAAGTAGCGCGGCCGCCTGCAGCAGGTGCGCTATACGCTGCGCGGGCACGCTCATAGGCTGCCACGGCCTCGTTGTAACGCGCCTGTGTTACAAGGCGTTTTTCATATAACGGTTTCAGACGATCGAGCTCGGCGCGGGCTGCCTCGAGCTCGGCACGGGCGACTTCGTTGGCACCGGAACCGCTGACGACGCCGGCCTTTACAGTAGCGACAGTTGCCCCGGCGCGAACCTCGCTGCCCGCATTGATGCCGGAAGAGTAGGTGACGACGCCTGCTATCGGAGCTGAGACTATTGCTGTGCCATCGGTTGAGGCGGTTAACGTGCCTCCGACTTTAATGACATTGCCTATGGCAGCCATTTTTGCAGGAGTGGCGGTGACATGGAAAAGCTCGGCCTGCTCGGGCGAAAGGGTTATGATGCCCTCGCCATGATTTTCATGGCTATCCTGCTCGTGTTCGTGGCCTTCG
>CAYVTB010000028.1:9396-18432 GCA_964454365.1 uncultured Bacteroides sp.
CCTTCGTGATCATGGTGGTGATGATGGGCAAGCTCTGAATTATCGGCTTTCTTGCATCCACCTGTAAAGCACATTGCCGCGGCAGCGAGTGCCAGCGGTAGCAATGGAAAGATTTTCATTTATGTAGGGATTAACTGGTTGATACTTATGGTTGAACTCTCAAGCATAAATATCAGCCGGCGGGGCCCTCAGGGGCCGCGACTCTATCAATGGCCGCGGTACACGCCTCTCACAGAAGATGCTGCCGTAGCCTTTGACAACACTCCCCGCAACTTCCGGAACAGTGATCTCCGGAGCAACAAGCGCATGATAATCAGGATGGGGGACAGCGACCTGGTGGTGATGACCGTCGCAGCAGAAACAGTCGAGATGGACGCCGCAATCATCCTCGTCGCAGGGTTGGTCGTCCCCGTCGCAGTGGCTGTCGGCGCAGCAGGAAAAGCCCAGGCACATGGAACCGTCGGCATCGTGGTGGTGATATTCCACGGCCAGACTCATAACCAGAGCGGCTATGAGACTCAAAACGATGGTTGCCTGTGTAATTCGACGTTTCACATCGCAAAATTATACATTTTTTTTAACATATACTGGGCAGTGCACCATAAATTTTTTAACTTTGCACATTATTGTATAAGTAAGCACATGGACATCGAACTAATCCTGATCAATATCACCGGCAACGACCGTCCCGGTGTGACCTCGGCGCTGACCGACATTCTCGCGCGTTACAATGCTCAGATACTTGATATCGGCCAGGCCGATATTCACCATTATCTGTCACTTGGTATTCTCATCAGCACGGCGCCGGATGTGTCAGGTGAGATTATGAAGGAAATGCTTTTCAAGGCCTATGAGCTCAATGTCAAGGTGCGTTTTACGCCAATCGGCCCGGATGCTTATGACGCCTGGGTCCGCGCCCAGGGCAAGGATCGCTGGATCATAACAGTGCTCGGGCGCCGACTGACGGCCTCCAATATCGCACTCGTCACGGATGTCATCGCCCGCCAGGGCCTCAACATCGACGGTATCCAGCGTCTCACTGGCCGCATGCCGCTCGACGAAAGCGAAGTGCCGATGTCAAAGGCCTGCATCGAGTTTTCGGTCCGCGGAAATCCCTGCTCACGCGAGAGCATGCAGGCCGAGTTCATGAAACTCTCTGCCGCCCATGGCTTTGACATCTCGTTGCAGGAGGATAATGTTTATCGCCGCTGCCGTCGCCTTGTGTGCTTCGATATGGACTCTACCCTCATTGGAACAGAGTGCATCGACCAGCTTGCCGAGTGTGCCGGAGTTGGCGACGAGGTGAAGGCTATCACGGCCGCTGCCATGCGTGGCGAGATCGATTTCAACGAAAGCTTCCGCCGACGCGTGTCCCTGCTCAAAGGACTTGACGAAAGCGTGATGGCCAAGATCGCCGAGTCGCTGCCTATAACCGAGGGCGTTGAACGCATGATGAAAGTTCTAAAGCGCGCCGGTTTCAAGACAGCGATCCTTTCGGGCGGTTTCACATATTTCGGCAACTACCTCAAGCAGAAATTCGGTTTTGACTATGTCTATGCCAATAATCTGGAGGTGGTCGACGGCAAGCTCACTGGCCGCTATGTCGGCGATATTGTCGACGGGCGCCGCAAGGCCGAGATGCTACGCATCATCGCCCAGTTTGAAAACATCGACATCGAGCAGACCATAGCTGTCGGCGACGGTGCCAACGACTTGCCGATGCTCGCCGAGGCCGGTCTCGGCATTGCCTTCCATGCCAAGAAGCGCGTCAAGGAAAGCGCCTCGCAGTCGATTTCGTCGATCGGTATTGACGGCGTGCTCTATTTCATCGGTTTCAAGGATTCCTATATTACCGATGTCGAGGACGGCCAGGCCACCAATGCTTCATGTTAAACCGCCAAAACATTCTCCATGAAGAAAGCAATTCATAACTTACTGCATATCGCGGCAGCCGCAGCGGTTGCTCTGTCGACTGTCTTTTCATCCGCTCCTATGCAGGCCCGCGAGACGGTGGGTCTGGTGCTTAGTGGCGGCGGTGCAAAAGGTATCGCACATATCGGTGTCATCCAGGCGCTCGAAGATAACAATATTCCAATCGATTATGTAACGGGCACGTCGATGGGTGCGATTGTAGGCGGTCTCTATGCTGCCGGCTATACTCCGGAGGAAATGATGGAACTAATTCTATCGACCCCGTTCTCCTATTGGTCGACCGGCCGCGTAGACCCCTCGCTTACGTTCTATTTCAACCGCGAGCTGCCCTCTCCATCGATGTTCTCCATGTCGCTCAACAAGGGAATCACCGGCGCTGACTCGGTTCCTCAGTCGCTTATCTCGGGCATCCCGATGAGTTTCGCCTTCATGGACTTGTTTGCGGCTTATACGGCCCAGTGTGGCGGCGATTTCAACAATCTTTTTGTACCTTATCGCTCAGTCGCATCCAATGTCGAAGGCAAGCACAAGCATGTATTCCGCGGCGGCAAGCTCAGCGATGCCGTCCGCGCGTCAATGTCGTTCCCTATCGTGTTTCAGCCCATAGCAGTCAACGATACATTGCTCTACGACGGCGGTATTTATGACAACTTCCCTGTTGACGTGATGCGCGAGGATTTCGCTCCCTCGGTGATGATCGGCGTCAACGTGTCGGCTTCGTCGCCTTCGGGCCCCAGCACTTCGATAATGGACCAGCTCGATCGTCTCGTGATGCAGGGCCATGTCAAGCCTGTGACCGAGGAAGAGGGCGTTTACATGAGAATCCTGCTCAACCAATTCTCATTGCTCGATTTTCCCAAGGCCCGCGAGATTTATAAAATAGGCTATGATCATGCTATGTCGATGATGGACAGCATCAAGGCCCGCATAACGGAACGTACTCCGCAGGATGTTCGCAAGCAGCGCCGGCAGGTTTTCAAGGCCTCGACGCCCTATCTTCGCTTTGACAAGGTCAATGTGACAGGCGGCACACCGCGCCAGAACGAATATATCAGCTATCTTTTCCGTCCCGAGGGTGGTTGTGACACTATCGGCGTGGCCCGTGCACGCGACGCCTTTTACAGAGCCGTCTCTTCCGGAAAAATTCGCGATCTTTATCCCCAGGCTGTCTACAATGATTCAACCGGCTTGTTCACGCTTGATCTCAAGGCTTATGTCAAGGGCCGCTTCAAAGGCTCCCTGGGCGGGTATATCACTTCATCAACGAGCAGTTATCTTTATGTCGGAGCAGGCTATTCGTCCATGAGTTTCAGCAGTCTCGATGCGTCGCTCGGAGCATGGATCGGACAGACGACAATGGCCGGTGTATTCAACGGCCGTGTTTTCCTCCACACTCCGCTACCATCGGCCCTGAAGCTCCAGGCTGTGGCTGCACGATATAAGTTCTATGAAAACGACCATCTTTTCTACAACGATAAGTACCCGACTTTCCTCGTCAGTCACGAATATTTCGGTAGAGTCATGTGGAGCGTTGCGGCCGGCCGTAGCGGTGCCATTGACTTCGGCGCCGGTTATGGCTCGTTGCGCGATTCCTATTTTATGGACAATCGGCTGGAAAGCTATCAGAACGGGCGTGTCCGCAGCAAAAGCCGCCTGTGGCAGGCTTTGCTGAGATATACTACATCTACTCTTGACGAGTATTCCTTCCCGCGCTCGGGTCGCTCTATAGTCGCCACTGCTATGGCAGTCACCGGCCGCAATTCAACCGGGCTCGCCGATGATGTCCTCAATGTGACTCATCCCTCATGGCTGCAGCTCGAGATGGCCGGCCGATTCTATCCCTCTCTCGGCAATAAATTCACTCTCGGTGTCGAGGCCGATGTGATGCTCTCTACCCGCAAACTGCTGCCGAGCTACAGCGCCTCGATTTCTGCCGCTCCGGCCTGGTATCCGACACCCTCGAGCAACAACGCCCTTCACCCCTCTTTCCGCTCCAACAGTTTCATTGCCGCAGGCCTTGTTCCGGTGTGGAAAATCAATTCCAATCTTTCGGCGCGCGTGGGCGGCTATGCCTTTGTGCCGATACGCCACATTGAAGAAGCTGCCGACGGCTCTGCTTTCTACGGCAAGTGGATTTCGCGTCCGTCGTGGTTTGCCGAGGGTGCCGTGGCATATCATTTCCCCTTTGGCACTCTTGCGGGATATGTCAACTACTGTGACGGTCCCGCGGGTCGCTGGAATGTTGGAATTTCATTCGGCGTCTTTGTCCTTCCTCCGAAATTCCTTCGCTGACATTTCTTAAAACGAAAAAATAGACTGACAATGAAAATAGCAATAATAGGAGCCGGAAACATGGGCGGTGCCATCGCCGCCGGCCTGGCTAACTCAAATTATGAAGTATCTGTAGCCAATCCTTCGCGGCCCAAACTTGAAGCACTCGCCAATTCACATCCATCGCTCAAGACCACTGTTGATAATAAGGAAGCTGCTGCCGGTGCTTCAGTCGTCTTTATCGCGACGCGCCCGGCCATGTGTCTTGACGTTATCCGCGAAATCGTTCCTGCTCTGGCGTCCGACGCTCTCGTTGTCACTATGGCGCCCGTTGTCAGTCTCGAGGAGTCGGCTGCCGTCGCAATGCGCCCTGTCGCCCGTATAATGCCCAACACGGCTATAGCTCTCTCCAAGTCGATGACTTTCGTATCGTTCGGAGCCGACGTGAGCGAGGAATCTCGTGCACGTCTGCATGATATTCTCGGTCTTCTCGGCAGTGTTGCTGAAATTCCGGAGAATCTTTTCGGCCCCGCCACGGCTCTTTGCTCCTGTGGCCTCGCCTATGCCCTTCGTTATGTGAGGGCAGCTTCCGAGGGAGCTGTTTCCATGGGATTCCGTCCTGCGGATGCCGTATCTTATATTTCCGCGACTCTTGCAGGTGCCGTTGCAATGCTTGAGAACGGAGCTCATCCCGAGGACCTTATAGACCGTATCACGACTCCCGGCGGCACAACGATCCGCGGCTTGCTCGCGATGGAAAAAGCCGGTTTCACAAATGCTGTAGTCAGCGGCCTGTTAGCTTCGAGCCATGAATAAGGTAATCCTGTCAGGATATGTAGGGCAGGACCCTTCGATCAGGTATATCGGTCCGCGACCGATTGCAGAGTTTTCGCTGGCTACCCGCGAGGCACCTCGCACCACGGCCGACGGCAAGACCGTTCCCGAGCGCACCGACTGGCACCGCATCGTCATGTGGGACGCCAATGCCGAGTTTGCCGAAAAGTATATCCGCAAGGGCGCGCGGCTGCTTGTTGAGGGCTCGCTGCGCTCGCGGGTGTGGGAAGACCGGGCTACCCAGAAGCATACCATCAGCGAGGTCTACGTCACCTCCTTTGAATTGCTTCCACGTTGAATCAATAAGCTTTACTGAAGCATAACGAAAAGAAAAAGAGGCGCTCTCACGAGTACCTCCCTTCCCATTCATCACATTATGCTTAAGTTAAAGTGCTATTGGTTTTGATGAGTTATTGATATCTTCCTTCGACTACGTCCCAGTCGACAATGTCCCAGAGCGCTTTAAGCGCATCTGCTCGACGGTTCTGATAGTCGAGATAATATGCATGTTCCCACACGTCGAAGGTGAGCAGCGGGGTGAGACCCTCGGTGAGCGGATTTCCCGCATTGGGACCCTGGGTAATCACCAGCTTGCCGTCTTCATCACTTGAAAGCCACACCCAGCCTGAGCCGAAAAGACCGACCCCGGCCTCGACGAAGGCTTCCTTGAACTTGTCAAACGAGCCAAAATCGCGGTCGATGGCTTTACGCAATTCTCCGGAGGGCTCGTGAGAACCCTGAGGCGAGAACGTGAAGAAGTAGAAAATGTGGTTCCAGGCCTGTGACGCGTTGTTAAACAACGGACCCTTGGCCTTTGTAATAATCTCCTCGAGGTCCATATCCTCATATTCCGTGCCCTTGATGAGTCGGTTGAGATTGTCGATATAGGCCTTCTCGTGCTTACCGTAATGGTAGCTTATCGTTTCTGCGCTGATGGCCGGTGCCAGAGCGTCGATGCTGTAGGGTAATTCAGGTTGTTCGTATTTCATTGCTTTAGGCGTTTTGTGTTTTTTTAGTTACTAATAAAACGCCCGTGGCAATAAAAAGTTCACAGGTGGTTACATTCCTCGAGCCATGCCGCCGCCGACGCGTCGCTCGGCATCCTCCAGTCGCCGCGGGGCGACAGGGTCACGCTGCCGACCTTGGGACCGTCGGGAAGGCATGACCGCTTGAATTGCTGTGCAAAGAATCTTCTGAAAAAAGTTTTAATCCAGTGCTTTATGGTTTCCGAATCATAGCTGTCGCCGAATGCTTTGCTTGCAAGCAGATAGATGCGACGTGGACTGAAGCCGTAGCGCAGGGTATAGTAGAGGAAGAAATCGTGCAACTCATAGGGACCGACGAGGTCTTCGGTCTTCTGGACGATGTTTCCCTGTGCGTCGGCCGGGATAAGTTCCGGTGAGATTGGGGTGTCGATTATGTCGAGCAGCGTGCGCTTGACATTTTCGTCATCGGCCGTGACGGCAAAGTATCTCACAAGATGCTTGACCAGTGTCTTGGGAACGCCGGCATTGACGCCGTACATCGACATATGGTCGCCATTGTAGGTCGCCCATCCGAGAGCGAGCTCCGAGAGGTCTCCGGTGCCGAGTACCATGCCGCCTTCCTTGTTGGCGACGTCCATGAGTATCTGGGTGCGCTCGCGCGCCTGTGAATTTTCATATGTGACATCATGCACTTCCGGGTCGTGTCCTATGTCGCTGAAATGCTGCATCACGGCCTTGCCTATGTTGATTTCCCGACGCGTCACGCCGAGGTCATCCATGAGATTGACGGCATTGTCGTGGGTGCGGTCAGTAGTTCCGAAGCCCGGCATGGTGATGCCGATTATGCCGCGGCGGTCGAGCCCGAGGCTGTCAAATGCCCTTACTGCCACCAGCAGAGCGAGCGTGGAATCAAGACCGCCCGAGACGCCGACGACAAGCGTTTTGCAACGCGTGACATCGAGACGCTTGGCAAGTCCGGCGCTCTGAATAGCCAGGATTTCCTCGCAACGCTCTGAGAGACGGTCGTTGTCGGCCGGAACGAAGGGGTGGGGGTCGACGCTCCGCAGCAACACGCCTTCGGTTGCGGGAGTGCGGGAGCCGCCGAGATTGGCGCGTCTTATTCCACGGACGGCGTCGGTCTTGTCAGCGCAGTCGCCGAAGGTGCGCAAGTGCATGCGGTCCCGGCGCAAGGCTTCGATATCGATGTCGGCCACGATGATACTTTCCGGCACGGCATATCCGCCTTCGAGCATGCGGCCGTTCTCGGCTATAAAGGTCTTGCCGCGGAAAACAAGGTCGGTTGATGATTCACCGTAGCCGGCCGATGCGTAAACATAAGCACCGAGGCAGCGGGCCGACTGCTGCAGAATCAATGACCGCAGGTAGCCGTATTTTCCGACGATGTCGTCGCTTGCCGAGAGGTTGAAAGTCACAAGGGCGCCTGCGAGGGAAGCGCGGCAACTTGGCGGAACAGGGGCCCACAGGTCTTCGCAGATCTCGATGGCCATTTCAACGCCGTTCTTTATATATATAATGTCTGTGCCGAAGGGAACCTCGCGCCCCGCAATCTCAACTGTTCGCCCGTCGGTGACGTTGCCCGCGGCCGAGAACCACCGTTTTTCATAAAATTCGTTATAGTCCGGCAGGAAAGTCTTCGGTGTAACTCCCGCTACTGCGCCTCTGTCAATAACGACGGCGCAGTTGTAAAGCTTGTCGTCGAGCGACACCGGCATGCCGATGATGGCCACGGGCCACTCCGGTCGCCAGCTCTCGAGAAGCGATGAAAGACCGTCGGCAGCGCTTTGAAGCAGGGTGCGGTTATGGAAGAGATCGCCGCAGGTGTAGGCCGTTACGCACAGCTCGGGGAAAACGGCCACCGCCGCTCCTTGACGGGCGGCTGCCTCGAGACATGTCTTGATGCTTTCGATGTTGCGGGCCACGTCGGCCACCGTTACGCTCGGGCAGCACGATGCCACCCGCAGGAATCCTTCGTTCATTGTCGTGACTTTTGGTTTTTGAATCACAAATGTAATAAAACTTTCAGGATATTTACGATTATTAATGAAAAATTGAATAAGGCACTCCAAAATTGTGATAATAGTAGACACGGACGCAAAAAAAACGGATAAATGTTTTGCAAGTTTAAAAATATGCCCTAAATTTGCGTGATGAATCGTAGAAAGTTATCCGGAGGCACCCCGTTACAGTGCCTTTACCGCAGAGGTTTCACCGGCCGGCGGTGATGGAAACGCTTGGCTATATTCATGGAAAACAACATAAAACTGAAACAACGTCTTTAACCGACAGCAACCTTAAATCGAATTATAAACAGCATATAATTAATCTTTTAACATATCATTAATAAACTAACAAAAAAAGTAATTTATTAAAATGGAAGCTCAAAAGCCTACCGTTCCCGTCGGCAAGCCCGCCGATAAGAACAAAGCACAGAAAAAGAATGCCCCCGGTATCAAGAACGCATCATGGGTAATCCTCATTTGCGCTATCGTGTGCGTACTCCTCTTCATCTTCTGGTTTGGTAACGACATGCACTTTGACGAAGACGGTCATCCTCAGAACCTCTGGGGCACCGTTTACAAAGGCGGTTTCATCGTGCCTATCCTCCAGACCCTCTTCCTCACTGTTATCGTTATTTCTTTTGAACGTTGGTTCGCTCTTTCTTCAGCCAAGGGTAAAGGCAGCATCGCCAAGTTTGTTGCCGCCGTTAAGGCTTGCCTGCTGAAGAACGACATCGCCGGTGCTCAGGAACTCTGCAAGAAGCAGAAAGGTTCTGTAGCCGCTGTTGTTTCTGCCGCTCTCGTTCGTTACAAAGAAATGGATGAAAACACCGTTCTCACCAAGGAACAGAAGATCGCTACCCTGCAGAAGGAAGTTGAAGAAGCTACAGCTCTCGAAATGCCCGCCCTCCAGCAGAACCTCCCCATCGTGGCTACCCTCACAACTCTCGGTACTCTCGTTGGTCTTCTCGGTACTGTAATGGGTATGATCAAGT
>CAYVTB010000029.1:0-17915 GCA_964454365.1 uncultured Bacteroides sp.
TTCTTCCATCAGGTCGAGGCCCTCTATGTCGACCGCAACGTGACCTTTGCCGACCTGCTCCAGACGCTCGACTACTTTGCCCGCGAAATGTTTGGCAACGACACCAAGATACGCCTTCGCCCGAGCTACTTCCCCTTCACCGAGCCCTCGGCCGAGATGGACATCAGCTGTAACATCTGCGGCGGCAAGGGTTGCTCTTTCTGCAAGGGAACCGGCTGGGTTGAAATCCTCGGTTGCGGCATGGTCGACCCCAACGTTCTTGAAGCCTGCGGCATAGACCCGAAAGTTTATACCGGCTTTGCCCTGGGCATGGGCGTGGAACGCATCACCAACCTCAAGTACCGCGTCAACGACCTGCGCCTGTTCTCGGAGAACGACGTGAGGTTCCTCGACGAGTTTGTCGGCACTCACTGATGAAATCGCAGGAGCGCTACTCCCGTGTCATCGAGCGCTTCAGGCAGGAAATGCCGGCGCCCTCAACCGAGCTTCGCTATGAGAATCCCTATCAGTTGCTTGTAGCCGTCATCCTGTCGGCCCAGTGCACCGATAAGCGCATCAACATGGTGACGCCGGCCTTCTTCGAGGCTTTTCCCACGGCTGCCGCCCTTGCCGAGGCAACTCCCGAGGCTGTATATGAGAAAATAAAATCGGTCTCGTATCCCAATAACAAGACCCGTTCTCTGCTGGGAATGGCGCGTCGACTCACTGATGTCTACGGCGGCCGCGTACCCGACGATCTCCACGAGCTGATGACCTTGCCCGGAGTCGGTCGCAAGACCGCTAATGTCATTCTCTCGGTCATTTACAAGCAGCCGGCGATGGCTGTCGACACCCATGTCTTCCGCGTGGCCGAGCGCATAGGCCTGACCACCCGCAGCAAGACACCCCTGGCCACCGAAAAGACCCTGACCGAGAATATTCCTGACGAGCTCCTCCCCACGGCCCACCACTGGCTGATCCTTCACGGCCGCTATGTCTGCAAAGCCCGAAAGCCACAGTGCGAGGACTGTTTCCTGAAAGACCTGTGCCGCGCCTATCCGCGCTTCCGGCGCGAAGAGGAAAAGCGCCGGGCAGTCGCCGCCGAGCTCTCGGCCAAGCGTAGCACCAAAAAGACCAAAGCCTGAAACGACAGATGGAAGAAACCTTCCTCACTATCATAGAGGTACTCGGCACCATCGCCTTTGCCATCTCGGGCATACGCCTGGCGGCCGCCAAGAGCTTTGACTGGTTCGGGGCCTATGTCGTCGGTCTCGTGACGGCAATCGGCGGCGGTACTTTCCGCGACGTGCTGCTTGATATTCCCGTTTTCTGGATGCTGTCGCCGATGTATCTTGCCGTAACCGGCATCTCGCTGGTGACGGTGCTGATCTTCAAGCGCGCTCTTGTGGGCGGCATGCGCACACTGTTTATTTTCGATGCCATCGGTCTGGCACTCTTTGTCGTAGTAGGCATCGAAAAGACCGTCGCAGCGGGCTTCCCCATGTGGGTCGCCGTCGTGATGGGTATCATCACGGGCTCCTTCGGCGGCGTGGTGCGCGACATATTGCTCAACGAAGAACCACTGTTTTTCCGCAAGGATATCTATGCCACGGCATGCCTTGCCGGCGGCCTCTCCTACTGGCTGCTGTCGCTGACTGATCTCCCCCTGTGGGTGCCTCAGACGGCCTGCGCCGTGGTCGTGATAGGCCTGCGCGTGTGTGCCGCCACCTTCCACTGGTCGCTGCCGATACTCAAGGTAGACCCCAACCTTCTTCCCGACGACAATGAAAATGCAAAGGGATGAAATAGAACGTTTCGTGAAGTACTGCCTCGTAGGCGTGCTCAACACTCTCGTGACCATGGGGGTGATTTTCATCACAAAGTCCATTTTCGATTGGAATCCCTATGTCTGCAACGCGCTGGGCTACATCGCCGGTGTCACCAATTCCTTCCTGTGGAACAAGAACTGGGTATTTCATTCCAACGGCGGCTACCGTAACGAAGCGATTAGATTTCTCTGCGGCTTCGGAATCTGCTACCTGTTGCAGCTGGCGGTTGTCTTTGCACTCAATTCCACAAGCTTCGGCGACATCGAGCTCGACTGCATCTGGTTTGTAGTCTCGGGATACGGCCTCGCCACGCTGGCGGGCAATGTCGTCTACACGGCATCCAATTTCGTCTACAACCGCCTCGTAACCTTCAAGTAGTCATGAAGAAAGATAAAGGAATCACCATAGGCTACGATGCCAAGCGGGCGGTTGCCAACGCAACCGGCCTGGGCAACTACAGCCGCCTCGTGATAGGTACCATGGCCGCCATGTACCCGGCCAACAATTATGTGCTCTTCGCTCCGCGCCGGGGCGAAAACGAGCGCTTCGAGCGCCTGCTCATGCGCGAGAACGTCAGGGTTGTGACCCCTGAGGGAGGCATGGGCAAGCACTTCCCGGCGCTGTGGCGCTCGGCCGGCATAGCCGCCGACGTGCGCGAGGCCGGCATCGACCTCTACCACGGCCTGAGCAATGAAATACCTCTCGTGGAGCTGCCGTGTCCCACTGTCGTGACAATCCACGACCTCATCTGGCGCCGCGTGCCGGGCGATTACAGCGCCATCGACCGCCGGCTCTACGATTTCAAATATGGCCGCTCGGCGCGCCGCGCGACCCGCATAATCGCCATCAGCGAGAAGACCAAGGCCGACCTTGTCGAGGACTGGAACATTGACCCGCAGCGTATCGACGTGGTGTATCAGGGTTGCGATCCCATTTTCAGCCGTGCCGTCACCGTCGACGACCGCGAGCGCGTGAAAAAAGCCTATAACCTGCCCGAGCGCTACATTATAGCTGTCGGCACCGTTCAGTCGCGCAAGAACCAGCTGCTTGCCGTGCGAGCACTGCAGGGGCTCGACACGGCCGTGAAACTCGTTATCGTGGGGCGCGGCGACCACAGCTACGGCCCGCAAGTGAAAAAAGAGATCGAGCGACTGTCGCTCGGCGACCGCGTGCTGTGGCTCGACAATGTGCCCTTTGACGACCTTCCCGCGCTCTACCGCGGAGCTGTATTTTCGAGCTATACCTCGCGCTACGAGGGCTTCGGGCTGCCCGTTGCCGAGTCGCTCCTGGCCGGGACACCCGTGGTTGCCTGCACCGGTTCGTGCCTTGAAGAAGCCGGCGGCAAGGGAGCGCTCTATGTAGATCCCGACGATGTCGAAGCCTTTGTTGAGGCAGCACGCAGCATAATCGATCAACCGTGGCTACGCGACCGCCTTGTCGAAAACGGCGGCCGCCATGTGAAGCGTTTCACGGCTGCAGCCTTTGCCGAAGGAATCATGAAAACTTATAACAAAGCCATTCTCGACTTTGTAATGAAAGACCTGTAAACACTTTATGGAAGAAAAAAAGACATTGCTCATAGTGGGAGCCGGAGGCTTCATCGGAGGCTTCATCGCCGCCGAAGGCCTGCGTCGCGGCTACGACACATGGGTGGCCGTGAGGGAATCCACTTCGCGCCGCTATCTCAAGGACGAGCGCCTCAAGACTGTAGTCCTGGACTATGACGACCCCGACAAACTCGAGAAACAGCTCCTCGAGGCGGTCCCCGCGAAAGGACGGTGGGATTACATAATATGGAATCTCGGTGCCACCAAGTGTACCAACTTCAGCGACTTCAACCTGATCAACTTCCTCTATCCGCGCACCTTTGTCGAGATTCTCCGGGGCAACGACCTCGTTCCGCAAAAGTTCCTGTATCTCAGTTCCTTGAGCGCGTTAGGACCGGCCGACGAGAAAGGTTATACTCCGATCACTTCCAAGACCGTGCCGCAGCCCGACACCCGATATGGCCTTTCAAAAATCAAGACCGAGACATATCTTGAAACGCTACCCGACTTCCCGTGGATAATATTCCGCCCCACCGGTGTCTACGGTCCTCACGAGAAAGACTACCTGATGATGATCAAGAGCATCGATTCACATTGGGATTTCAGTGTCGGTCTCCGTCGCCAGCTGCTGACGTTCATCTATGTCGACGACCTGGTAGGAGCGATGTTTGATGCCCTGGCCTCAGACAAAACCTTGCATCACAAATATATAATCAGCGAAGACCGGTCGTACACTCAGAAAGAGTTCCGCGCCATGGTCTCTCGGGCCCTGGGCAACAAATGGGTGATTCCCGTGAAGCTACCGCTGTGGGCAGTCTACGCCGCCTCTTCCGTAGCCGAGAAAATCGGAGCCGTCAGGGGCAAAGCGTCGACACTCAACCGCGACAAATACAACATCATGAAGCAGCGCAACTGGTCGTGTGACGTCTCGGACGCCGTGCGCGACTTCGGCTTCAAGGTCAATTTCCCGCTCGAGCGCGGCATCCGTGAGACCGTGAAAGCCTATCTTGCTGAAAAGGAGGAAAGCAAATGAGTCTCAGAGATATCCCCGTCTGGTTCACTCTAATCGTCATTGTCAACGCTCTGGGAGGCCTGTGCCTGATGTTCCCGGCCGCTCAGGTGCTTGACAGTGCCTACGGTCTCGACATGGGATGGCTCGAGCCTGTCTTCGTTGTTGCGGCCTCGATATGCGCCTGGGTGTGCTATCCGTCGCGCCGCGCCCTTGCATGGATTCTTGAAGCTATCATCCTGTTGCAGAGCATAATGTTGCTGATTGTAGAATTCACTACCCGATGATAAGCCTCGACGACTACATAACCGCCCACAGCGACCGACAGCCGCCGGAACTCGAGCGGCTCTACCGCCACACTCACCTGACACGTCTCTATCCGCGCATGTGCTGCGAGCCCGTGCAGGGACGCCTGCTCAAGATGCTCACGACAATGATTAAGCCTCGCCGCATCCTTGAGTTAGGTACTTTCAGCGGCTATTCGACCCTTTGCTTTGCCGAGGGGATGCCCCCCGGTGCCGAGATTCACACGGTCGAAATCGACGACGAGGCCGAGGATGAATTAAGGAAACTCTTTGCCGGCTCGCCACGCGGCGCCGACATTTTCCTTCACATCGGCGATGCGCTGGAAGTGGTGCCCGCTATCAGTTCCGAGCCCTGGGACATGATATATATCGACGCCAACAAGCGGTCTTATTCCGACTACTACCGCATGCTCAAGCCGCTGCTTGCACCCGGCGGTTACATCCTGGCCGACAATACCCTGTGGAGCGGAAAAGTGCTGCAACCCGAAAACTGCCACGACGCGCAGACCCGCGGAGTCGATGACTTCAACCGCCTGGTCGCCGACGATCCCGAGGTTGAAAAAGTAATGATTCCGCTGCGCGACGGCCTCACAATCATACGCAAACCATGAAGAAAAAAACGATATGGGACATGGGGCGCCTCACGGTCGAGGAATTCCGCGAAGCTCCCAAGCTGAGCCTCACGGTGGTACTCGACAATGTGCGCTCGCTCAATAACATAGGCTCGATTTTCCGCACCTGCGACGCTTTTGCAGTGGAGCGCCTGCTGCTGTGCGGCATATCGCAGACTCCGCCATCGGCCGAAATCCATAAAACGGCGCTCGGAGCCGAGGAAAGCGTCGACTGGCGTTATTATGCCACGACGGGCGAGGCCGTCGATGCCCTCAAGGCCGAGGGTTACACAGTCTGCTGCCTGGAACAGGTCAAAGGCTCCGTCTCGCTTGAGAAATTTATTCCCAAGCCGGGGCACCGCTATGCTTTTATCGCCGGGCACGAAGTCGACGGCGTGGCCCAGGATATCGTCGACCGCTGCGACCTGTGCCTCGAAATTCCCCAGAGCGGAACCAAGCACTCGCTCAACGTCGCCGTTTCATCGGGCATCGCCATCTGGCACTTTTACTCACATCTTTTCACCGAGCTATGACACGCACTAAATTACCCGCCGTCCTTGCGGCCATTATTCTTATCATCACCATGGTTCAATGCAGCAAGCCGGGCGCAGACCCGCGCCCCGGGGAATCCTCCGTAAACGACACCGTGACAACAATCTATCCCGCAGCGCTGAAGCCCGGCGACCGCATCGCAGTCGTGTCGCCCGCCGGCCCCATCGACAGCGCGATAGTCGACAGCGCTGCCGCCGTCCTGCGCGATCTCGGCTATGAGCCCGTGATTTACCCCCATGCCTTCGGGCGCAACGGCTACTTCAGCGGTACCCACGACGAACGCTATGCCGACCTGGAAGCCGCTTTCACCGATACGACCATCCGCGCTATTCTCTGCAGCCGCGGCGGCTACGGCGTGGTTCACAATCTCGAGCGACTGGCAGAGTTGCCCCTGCGCGACGATCCCAAGTGGGTCATCGGCTTCAGCGACATCTCGGCGCTCCACGCCCTGATGGCTTCCAACAACATCGCCAGTATCCATGCTTCCATGGCCAAGCAGATCAAGCTCGGGCCTGAAGATGAAGACAATGCCGCGCTGTTCAATATTCTTACCGGCGGCATGCCTTCCTATCAATTCGCACCCAATCCCTACAACCGGCAGGGAGAAGCCACCGGCAAGCTGCTTGGAGGCAATCTTGCCGTCATCGCCGACCTTATCAACACGCCATTCGATATCATCCACCCGGGAACCATCCTCTTCATCGAGGATGTCTCGGAGCCGGTCTACAAGATTGAGCGCATTCTCTATCAGCTCAAGCTGAGCGGTATTCTTCCGCAGCTCAAGGGACTCATCATAGGCCAATTCACCGAGTACAAGCCCGATGCCGTCCACGAGACGATGGAGGCCATGATTCACGAGCTTGTCAAGGACTATGATTATCCCGTGGCCTTCGGAGTTCCGGTCGGTCACGTCGACCACAACGTTCCCCTGGTCGAGTCGTCGCAAGCCACTCTCAGCGTCACTCCCGAGGGCACGACGCTGACTCTCACAAGATAAAACCGGTTTATTAAATATGAAAAGAGGCTGTCTAACTTTGATGTTAGACAGCCTCAATCAAAACTTCATCACCCTCGGGGTGCTTTTTGTCGGGCGTTAAGTTTACTTCACTGCAATTTTATTCATAGAATTGTCTTGGCGCACGATGTAGATGCCGGGGACAAGAGTGTTTATATCGTCTCCAAGTTTAATGCCATTAAGATTGTAAACTTCGTAAGGCTCATCGGCATTGAAATCATCATCAATCACATCTTCTACACCGGCAATGAAATCATAAGCCATGATGTTATTGAATTGCTTCCAGGGATCAATTGTCTTGCATTTCTCAACTGCAGCTTCGGGCACATAAAGAGTGGCTGTCTCAAAAGCCCTACGATAAAAGATGGATTCGGGCCCTTCAATTGGATCTTCCGAATTATAGTAAACCGAATTCAGACTGTCGCATCCCTCAAAAGCGTACATTCCTATTGAAGTTATCGAATTCGGGATTTCAACCGTAGTCAAGCTGTAGCAACTATCGAAAGCATACTCGCCAATGGATTTCACCGAGCCGGGAATTTCAATCGTAGTCAGGCCGATACAATAGTAAAATGCGGCAAAGCCAATTGTTGTTACCGAGTTAGGTATTTCAATTGATGTCAGGCTTGTGCAATTTTCAAAAGCATTATCACCAATGATAGTGACAGAGTTTGGAATTACAACAGAATACAAGCCGGTGCAATTTGCGAAAGTACCTTCGCCGATGTAAGTCACCAAGTTAGGGATAACAATAGAAGTCAAGCCGTTGCAAGAATCAAAAGCACCACTTTTGATTTCAGCCACGGAGGACGGGATTACAATTGAAGTCATGCCGTTGCACCTAAAAAAAGCTCTGTAGCCAATAGAAGTAACAGCGTCAGGGATAATCACGCTTGTCAATTCCGGGAGTTCAGTGAAGCCATATTCGCCTATTTCAACTACTTTGTATTCTGTTTCGCCACTCTTGGCGTAGTCAGGTATAACCAACTCACCGGATACATGGTTGCCCGGGGATTTGTATTCTCCGGCCTTGGTCATGCAAGTCTTGGCTTCTTCGTCAATAATGGTGTAAGTGAGCGTTTGACCCGCGTAAGTGTAAGTAAAATCGCCCTCGGCAAGGAAAGCGTAAGCCTCGATGTTATTGAACTGCTTCCAGGGATCGATTGTCTTACACTTCTCCACCGCTGCTTCGGGCACATATAGAGTGGCTGTCTCTAATTGACATTTATCGAAGATAGATTTGTCCCCTTCAATTGGATTTTTTGAATTATAGTATACTGTCGACAGGCTGCTGCAATTAGAGAAAGCCAAACTACGGATAGTCATCACTGAGTTTGGTATCTCTACTGAAGTAAGACTGATACAACTGTCGAAAGCGTACATTCCGATTGAAATTATCGAATTGGGGATTTCAACCGATGTTAGCCCGATACAATTGTAAAACGTGTAATCTTCAATTACGGTCACTGAGTCGGGAATCTTTATTGCAGTTAAGCCACTGCAAGCGGCAAAAGCCGCAAAGCCTATTGTTGTTACAGAATTGGGTATTTCAACTGATGTCAGGCTTGTACAATTGTCAAAAGCATTCTCACCAATAATAGTGACAGAGTTTGGAATTACAACAGAGGTCATGCCGATGCACCTCCAGAAAGCAAGATTGCCGATAGAAGTCACCGAGTTAGGTATTATAACAGAGGCCAAGTTGACACAATGCTGAAAAGCAGAAGTGCCGATGGTGACTACTGAATTGCCAATCTCAACTGAACTAAGTTCGTTGCAACCGGAAAAAGCGAACGGTTCGATTGAAATAACAGCGTCAGGGATTATCACACTTGTCAATTCCGGGAGATTAGTGAAACCATATTCGCCTATTTCAACTACTTTGTATTCTGTTTCGCCATTCTTGGCGTAGTCAGGTATAACTAACTCACCGGTTACTTGGTTGCCCGCGGAACCGGATTCTCCTGCCTTGGTCGTGCAAGTCTTGGCTTCTTCGTCAATAATGGTGTAAGTGAGCGTTTGACCCGCGTAAGTGTAAGTAAAATCGCCCTCGGCAAGGAAAGCGTAAGCCTCGATGTTATTGAACTGCTTCCAGGGATCGATTGTCTTACACTTCTCCACCGCTGCTTCGGGCACATATAGAGTGGCTGTCTCTAATTGACATTTATCGAAGATAGATTTGTCCCCTTCAATTGGATTTTTTGAATTATAGTATACTGTCGACAGGCTGCTGCAATTAGAGAAAGCCAAACTACGGATAGTCATCACTGAGTTTGGTATCTCTACTGAAGTAAGACTGATACAACTGTCGAAAGCGTACATTCCGATTGAAATTATCGAATTGGGGATTTCAACCGATGTTAGCCCGATACAATTGTAAAACGTGTAATCTTCAATTACGGTCACTGAGTCGGGAATCTTTATTGCAGTTAAGCCACTGCAAGCGGCAAAAGCCGCAAAGCCTATTGTTGTTACAGAATTGGGTATTTCAACTGATGTCAGGCTTGTACAATTGTCAAAAGCATTCTCACCAATAATAGTGACAGAGTTTGGAATTACAACAGAGGTCATGCCGATGCACCTCCAGAAAGCAAGATTGCCGATAGAAGTCACCGAGTTAGGTATTATAACAGAGGCCAAGTTGACACAATGCTGAAAAGCAGAAGTGCCGATGGTGACTACTGAATTGCCAATCTCAACTGAACTAAGTTCGTTGCAACCGGAAAAAGCGAACGGTTCGATTGAAATAACAGCGTCAGGGATTATCACACTTGTCAATTCCGGGAGATTAGTGAAACCATATTCGCCTATTTCAACTACTTTGTATTCTGTTTCGCCATTCTTGGCGTAGTCAGGTATAACTAACTCACCGGTTACTTGGTTGCCCGCGGAACCGGATTCTCCTGCCTTGGTCGTGCAAGTCTTGACTTCTTCGTCAATAATGGTGTAAGTAAGCGTTTGGCCTGCGTAAGTGTAAGTAAAGTCGCCGGCGAATGCCGGGAGTGTCGATAGGACTCCCAACATCAGAAGTAATAGTTCTTTCATTCGTAAAAAAATTTATAGTTGGATTGATTGTTTCTATCAACTCTCGGGCCTGTCGCAGAGGGCTTTGTTCGGAGATAATTCTTTGAGTACAAAGCGCTGTGCCATCGGCAAATCTTGCCGGATGCAAATTGATAATCGGCGGGGTGTTGCTGAATTGCGGAGAGACCGGACATTAGTGCCTTCATTTTGCCGCGGTCATCCTCTCCTTGGCATTAAATAGATTGGTTTATAAAGGAAAAGCGTAGGAATCTGTATCTGTTGCCATCCTACAACCTGAGGCTTCTCGCATTGCCTAATCGTAGTCGGACGGCAACTGCAGAAGCCCACGCCAGTTATGTAATCCGGCATCCGCATACTCCTCTCACGAAGAATATACGAAAGCAGGGATAATACATATCCTCGGGCATCTACCGTTGCTCAATCCTTGACTACGATTCGAAATTTTGCGAGAATTTCAGGTTGTCAAGAATCAGCGCGGATAAACGCTTCAAAAAAACACATCCCGCTCCGCTTTACCCCAGACCGGGCCACTGTTATAAACATCGGCCTACTGGCGTGGACGGGTGCGGTCTGCGGGGCAAAGTTAGTAATTTATTCTTTTCTTGTCAATAGTTTACGAGCAATTTTTTTGCCAACCTGCGTTGTGTATTATACAGCATTATATAAGAAAGAAAGCCTTCACATCCATGAAGTAAAGGGGCGCCAGCGTAGCGGTAGCCTCTGAGTGCCCATTAAAGGATTGGCGCCCAACAGATCGCCGATTCAATCAACTGCGTATTACAGCGTTGATATAGCCGGCGCCCTTAACATAAGAGATGTGAAGATTGTCGGATAACCATGCAGCTTGCGACCGCCTGGCACGACGCTGACTCTCACACGATAAAACCTGTTTATTAAATATGAAAAGGCGGCCGAGCGGTCGCCTTTTCTATTTAATATGCGGAAATATCACTATCAGAGGGAGGCCTTGACGAGATCAAGGTAGTCGAGGATGCCCTGCACGATGTGACGGGCGAGCTCGGTGCGGTAGTCGGGGTCGGCGAGCAGTTCTTCCTCGGGGAGCGAAGACATGAAAAGCACCTCTACCAGAGCATTGGGATATTCCGTCGGAGCGTTGAGCGAGAAGTTGAAATTGCCTGTCAGGCCGAAGTCGGCAACGCCGAGTTTCAGCATGCTGTCGTGGAGCGACATGGCGAGGGCACGGTTGGCGATGTGCTTGTAGTAGGCGCTGGTGCCCATCGGGACGAGGGGATTGCCCGAGGCATTGTTGTGAACGCTGACGGCGAGATCAACGCCGCCTTCACGCCAGATCTGCTTGCGCTCGGTCATCGAGGGACCGGTGTCACCGTCGCGGGTGAGCACAACTTTCGCGCCCATTTCGCGCAACATAGCAGCAGCCTTGAGCACGATGTCGAGGTTCACCTCTTTCTCGGTGAGACCCGAGGGAGAGTAGGCGCCGGGGTAGGGGCCTCCGTGGCCTGCATCGAGACCGATTACAAGATCCTTGATATTGAGCGAGGCAGGGCGGTGCTTGACATCAACAACGAGGTTATTTCCATCATAATCAATGGAGTAACCCCATGAATACTGCTCTTTGAGACGTATTACCAGGGTGAGGGCATCAGCGCTCTCTCGGCGCAGGTCAATGTAATCGACCATCCCGAGGGCCGAGCGCTGGGTGATCCAGTTGGAATTATTGGCGGCGCCGTAGAGGGTCACTTCGATCGTAGAGGGATTGATGTCGGTGCGGGCATAGAAGGGAAGGCGGCGGGGAAGGCTCACTACGATGCGGTCAGTAGCGCCGGCATCGGCGATAGAGATTGAACCGGTATTGACGGTGGGGAGGGCTTCGGTTGCAACCGAGTCCACTGCCGATACAGGGATATAGGCGCTGTCGCCGTTACCGAGAGCCACGCGATAGAGGTTGGGGGTGCGACCGGTGGCTACGAGTTTAATGCCCGCGGGGAGGAAATTCATTTTCGAGCCGCCGAGACGGTCGCCGCCGTTGCCATGCTGCAGGTAGGCACCGTCGCGGGTCACGACTGTAACAGGCGCGGCAAGATCGGTTGTGACGGGCAATTTAGCAGCCGGGCGGCCACCCTCACGCTCAACATAGACGAGGGTCATCTCATCGGTAGCGCTCTTGCCGTCGCGGGTCGCCTTGAGCTTGATGGTGTTGCGGCCCGGCTTGAGCTGTACCTGAGCGCCGAAGGAGCCGGTGCGGTACACATGGCAGTCCTTGCCGTCGATTGTCGCTGTGGCGCCGGGATCAGTCACGCCGATAACGTAGTAATTGGGAGAATAGACCGTGTCGGCACGGTTTTCGTCATCGCGGTAGATGCGAAGCGAAGGCTTGGCGGCGACGGCACTGAAAGTGGCGGCCGCGGCCATCATAAAGATTGCAAGTCGGTTTATCATTTCAGGTTTTATGTTTGGTAGGGCAAAGGTAGCGCTTTTTTCGCAACCGATATTCCGTATTTTTGCGAGCTTCGGTAATTTTTAGTAATTTTGTCCGTTAAAAGAGAAAAACACAGTTGATTAAATGATAAAAAATATTCTTTCTCCCCTTATCTTCTTTCTGGCCGTGAGCCTGCAGGCCTCCGGGTTGACAGTCGACTCCTCGGCCGGACAACTGAAATCACTGATTGCCAATCCCGAGAACGTCACCGACCTGGCCGTAACAGGTACTGTCAACGCCGAGGACCTGGACTTCATAGACAAGACCCTGACCTCGCTCCGGAGCCTCGATCTGTCACAGGCCACCATTGCTGAATACCGCGGAAAACGTCTCCGCGGCTTTTCAGTGCATCCCGCCGGCAAGATTCCCGCCGGCATCTTCACCGGATCCGACTTGAAAAGCATAACGCTCCCCGCCCATGGGAATATCGAAATAGGCGATATAGCCTTCGCGGGCTCGGCGCTGGAAAACATCACCCTCGGCAATATCACTGCCATGGGGACAGCCGCCTTCAGCAACTGCAAGAATCTCAAGACACTGACCATCAACGCCCCGGCATTGGGAACATCGGCCTTTGCCGACTGCACGGCCCTCGAAACCGTCAACGTGGCATGTGACCTCGCGCTGCCGGCCCATGCTTTCTACCGCTGCACCGCTCTGTCTAAGGTCAACGGCTCGGAAAAGATATCATCGATTGGCGCCAGCGCCTTTGCCCTCTGCAGAGCGCTCAAGCAGTTCTCATTCGGAAACGGTCTCACTTCAATAGGCAACGAAGCTTTCATAGCATCGGGGCTCGAAAGTGTCAATCTCAACGGTTGTCCCAGCCTGGAAAGCATCGGCGACTGGGCATTTGCTCACGATCTTTCACTGAGAAGTGCCTTCCTGGGAAAAGCCCCTTCTCTCGGCCGCGGCCTGTTCTTTGAATGTCCCTCCCTGAGCGAATTCACGTTCTCAGAGACGGCAACCGAGCTGCCCGACTATGCCCTTGCCAAGAACACGAGCATCAATTCCGATGCCATCTTTTATCCGGAAGTCACTTACATAGGTCGCCACGCGCTATCCGGGCTGAGCCATGTCGTTAACCTTACACTTCCAGACGAACTCGCCTATATCGGCGACAACGCCATGGAAGGCATGACCTCGCTCAAAACCATCACCGTCCCCGGTGTCACCGTCCCCGAGCTGGGCGAGGAAGTGTGGAAAGGTGTGAATCAGTCACAGGTCGACGTTATGGTCAACCGCGACTACGCCGATCAGTTCCGCAACACTCCCCAGTGGAAAGAATTCAACATAGTAGGCACCGACGGCATCGTTTCGGCTGTCGAGGATGTTGATTCCGCCGTGCTGCGTGCGCGCTTTAACGGCGACATTCTCCAGGTTGAATATACCGGCATCAACGTGGAATACTTCACCCTTTATGAACTTGACGGCACGGCAGCCGCCGTGGTAGCTCCTACAAGCGAGAGTGTCAGCATTGACACCTCCGACATGGATTCACATATCTTCATCCTCACGGCCCATATCGCTGGTGGCCGTGCCACCTCCATTAAAATCGCCAAATAAAATCGCATGGGTAAAAACAAGCTGAGCAAATTTGCCGAGATGAACACCATCGACCTGGTGTTTCAGTATCCCTACGGCCGACTTAAAGCCGAGGGGTTCGACTCCTTCCCGCTGAAAGGTCACTGGGGCCAGGATTTTTTCGGAAATGACAACCCCATCGTGGTGGAACTCGGCTGCGGTAAAGGCGAGTACACCGTGGGGCTCGCGCAGCTTTTTCCCGACAAGAATTTCATAGGTATCGATATAAAGGGAGCGCGCATGCACGCCGGGGCAACGAAGGCTCGCGACCTGGGGCTGGGAAATGTTGCCTTCCTGCGCACATCCATCGAACTGCTCGAAAATTTCTTTGCTCCCGGCGAGATAGCCGAGCTGTGGATCACCTTCCCCGACCCGCAGATGAAAAAGGCTACCAAGCGCCTGACGGGCACGCGATTCATGGAGATGTATCGCCGCGTGACAGCCGACGGAGCCGCCGTGCGCCTCAAGACCGACAGCCCCTTCCTCTATGCCTATACCCGCGCGATGGCAGCACTCAATGAGCTGCCGGTGGAAGTCGACACCGCCGACCTATACAATCATCCCGCAATGGCCGACGATCCTATCCTGGGCATACGCACCCACTACGAGACACAGTGGCTCGCGCGTGGCCTGTCAATAAAATATCTGGTCGTGAAGCTCACTCAGGGCAAGCCGCTCGAGGAACCTGAGGACGACTTCGAGCGAGACACCTACCGCAGCTACTCGCGCGGCTATATCCAGCAGAGCGACCTCACAGAGACACTCCAACAAATGAACTCCCTTAATTCCTGAAAAATGGAAACACTCTATCCCGCACTCATTCTTGACACGCTGAAGCAGGTGAAATATCCCGGCAGCGGTAAAAATATTGTCGAGGCCGGCATGGTCGAAGATGACCTGCGCATCGACGGCTCCCACGTTTCTTTTTCCCTTATCTTCGACCGCAGCACTGATCCCTTCATAAAATCGGTCGTGAAGGGTGCAGAGACAGCGATACACACCTTTATAGACCCCGCTGTCGAGGTTGAAATCAATGTAAAGACCCGCAAGGCCGCCCCCGAGACACAGGCAGCTCCGCCGGTGCTTCCCGGTGTAAAAAATATCGTGGCTGTCAGCTCGGGCAAGGGCGGTGTAGGAAAGTCTACCGTGGCCGCTAATCTGGCGCTCGCGCTTGCTGCCGAGGGCTACAAGGTAGGGTTGCTCGACGCCGATATCTTCGGTCCGTCGGTGCCCAGAATGTTCGGCATCGAGGACGAGGAACTGTATATGCACGAGGTGGATGGCCGCAACCTCATTATTCCTGTTGAAAAATACGGTGTCAAGCTGCTATCGATAGGCCTTGTGATCGATCCCGACAAGGCAGCTCTGTGGCGCGGATCCATGGCCTCCAACGCTCTCAAGCAGCTAATCGAGCAGGGCGACTGGGGCGAGCTCGACTATTTCCTCATCGACATGCCTCCCGGCACGAGTGACATTCACCTCACCCTGGTCCAGACTCTCGGCATCACCGGCGCGCTGGTCGTCACTACCCCCCAGGAGGTCGCGCTGGCCGACGCCCGCAAGGGCATCGCAATGTTCCGCGAGCCTAAAATCAACGTGCCCGTGCTGGGTATAGTCGACAACATGGCGTGGTTCACTCCCGAGAAACACCCCGACGAGAGATACTATATCTTCGGAAACGATGCCTCGGTCGACCGCGTGGCAGCAGAATACGGCGTTCCCGTGCTCGCGCGTATCCCACTGGTTGCCGCTGTGGGCGATCACAACGACGCCGGCCTGCCTGTCATCGCCGACAGCACCAATCCCGTAGCCCGCGATTTCATGCACCTGGCCCACGCAGTAGTCGAGGCCGTCGATACGCGCAACAACAATCTTCCTCCCACAGTCAAAGTCAACGTTTCGGGCAAATGAAAATTCTTGTAATCAACGGCCCCAATCTTAACCTCCTGGGTCTGCGCGAGCCTGAAATCTACGGCACCCACACTCTCGACTCCATTGCTGAGGAGGTCGGTAACGCGCTGCCTCATGTGCAGTTCCTGTGGCTCCAATCCAACCATGAAGGCGATCTTGTGGATTATCTTCAGGAAGCCGCCTACGGAGCCGAGCCTGTCGACGGCGTCATCCTTAATGCCGGGGGTTACAGCCACACGTCGATAGCTATCCGCGATGCCATCGCAGCCATTCCCGTGCCTGTGATAGAAGTGCATCTTAGCAACATCGCCGCGCGCGAGGAATTCCGCCACAAGTCGCTTCTCTCGGCCGTGTGCCGCGGCACCATCCAGGGCCTCGGCCATAAAGTCTACCTCTTGGCCGCCCGCTACTTCTGCGAATAAAATAAGGGGTGCCAATTTTGGCACCCCTTCTATTTCAGGAATAATATTTACAATTTATCAGAAAGCGAGGATGGGGCGGAGATTGTTGCTGCCGCCCTTGCTGGTCTGCATCACGATGCCGGTTGCAAACTGAACGGTGTGGGCTTGGCTGACAGTATATTCTGTGCTTGACCAATACACGCCGCTGAGCAGTGTTACACCTTCGATCTTTGCGAGGCTTGCATTGACAATCAGCATGTTGGCATTGTCAGGAGTATCCTCATAGCCGAGGTCACCGATGCTCTCGGAGGTCACACCCGAGCACAGAAGCGACACTTCCTTGATGGAGGGAACATACCAGCCGCTTGTAACCGAGGGAGCGGGAGTGCTGCTCATGGTCGATGATACTTTTGCACCGACAATCACCTCGTAGTCCCAACCATATTCGCCATCGTTGAATTCATCGATGCCCATGGTGTTGTTAAAGCCCATGATCTTGTTGAATACGCTGCTCAGGGATTCCGAGCGGGTGGCGATTGAAACATAGTCGGTGTTATCCTCGATCCATTCGCCTACGGTCATATCGGCTTCATCGTCGAAACCGCTGTAGTCTTCCTGCCACTCGCATTTAGCTTGCTTCAGGCCTACAACAAGACCATGAATGCAATCGGGATGAGCCGCACGGAGAGCCTCGTCGTCAACGCCGGGGTCGCCGACGTAGAACACAACGCCGATTACGGTCTTGGACGCGTCAAGTTCCGTTGACCATGTGCCGTCGCTATAATAAAAGTCGCCGACCTTTGCGCCTTCGTTCTTAGCCAATGAAATTGATTCGATATTGCTCAGGTCGAGAGCAGGATCATACATTTCGCCAACCGACCAGGATGCACCGTCGGAGCTCTGAGAGAAAACTACATTGCCCTCTACATTGACAGGTTCACCGGTTTTGGGAGTTACAACAAATTGAGCGTCAGCAGTAAAGTATGAGGCTACGAGAGCCATCGCGCATAAAAATATCTTTTTCATAGCTTCAAATTACTTTTTAAATTTTACAGAGCTGTCGCCAACCTTGAGGACATAAACACCATTATTCAGACCTGACACATCAATTCGCGAAGAAGCACCGTTAACGACGCCCGAGAACTGAAGATTGCCTGCAATGTCATAAACATTGTATTCGCGACCTTCACAACCCATCACAAGAATGGTTGCCGACACGCCGTCGATAACAAAGCCACACTGACCTTTTTCAATCTTGTCAACGCCCGACCATGCGGCATCGTAGACAAAAGTCACGGAGGTAACACCCGGAATAACTTCACCGGCATCTCCGGCCTTTACTACAGAGAAAGATGTAGCATCGTCGGCAGCAACGAGCATGCCTACGCGGCTCATCTCCACGCGTTCGCCATTGTCGGTCACGAGCAGCCAAGCTCCTTCAGCCCATACTGAAACCGAGGCAGCCGCCATAGCGCATAAAAGTAAAAATTTCTTCATGTTCATTTAAATTAAATATTCCGCGCAAAACTACACAAAAATATTAATCTGCGCAAATATCGATGATTCTATAACCATCTATACCCCTATGTACTGAAGTAATTTTGGATATTAAATATTTTTTGTAACTTTGTCGGCGGAACGGTAGCCCCGGCTCAAAGAGTTGAGTTTTAAA
>CAYVTB010000030.1:0-11418 GCA_964454365.1 uncultured Bacteroides sp.
TGATTAACTTTGCACATGAATAAACGGGGCGCCAACTGCTTCCCCTAAGGCCTTGAATCTACATTATGAAACAACTACTTATCCTGCTGATGGTGCTGTTGCCCACAGCTTCCCGAGCAATCAAACCGTCGGAAATGGCGGCCCATCCTCTTGAGGGTTACCCTGTGCAAGGCACGCTGGCACCCGACGCTACAAAATCCTATTCCCGCCTGCCCGACGCGATGGCCGATACCATTCGTCCGGAGTTACGCGATCTTGGTTACCACTCGGCCGGTCTGGCCATACGCTTCCGATCGGACGCGACCCATATAGGAGCCCGCTGGAAAGCACTGAACAGATTCAACATGAACCACATGACACCCACCGGTATCCGCGGGGTAGACCTTTACGTCCTGCAGGACGATTCCACCTGGACCACTGTCGGCGCCGGTCGACCGGCTCTAAATGACCATTGGAGCAGCTCGGTGATAATGAGCGACATGCCCCGAAACATGAGGGAATATATGCTCTATCTGCCGCTATACGACGGAATAGACAGCGTCTATGTCCTCACTGACTCTGCAGCCGTCGTCTGTCCTCCCGTTGCGGACTATCCCTCGCGCAGGAAGCCGATAGTGATGTACGGCACGAGCATCCTGCAGGGCGGATGTGCTTCACGCCCTGGCATGGTCCACACGTCGATTCTCGGCCGCATGCTTAACCGCGAGGTCATCAATCTCGGCTTCAGCGGAAATGCGCGCCTCGATCCCGAGATTGCGCAACTGATGGCAAGTTGCGATGCCGGCGCATATGTGCTCGACATGCTGCCCAACTGCACAGCCGAGCTACTAACAGAACGCCTCGAGCCCTTCATTGCCATCCTCCGCGAATCTCATCCCGAAACCCCTATCCTCCTTGTCGAGAGTCCGATGTTCCCCGCCGCACGTCACAGCACGGAAGTAGTCGAGACCCTTACACACAAGAACGACGTGCTTCGCGGTATCTATGAACAACTCGCCGCAACTGACCGCAACCTCTATTACATGGATGCAGCCCTTACCCTGAGCGATCCCGAGGCAACAGTCGACAACTACCATTACACCGACACAGGCTTTGCCGCCTTTGCGCGCGAGACCTACAAGATTCTGACCGAAACAATAAATATCAAATAACATAATCTTACTGATTCCATGAAGAAAAGACTTCTCAGCGGTATCATTGCCCTCTCGGCGATGGTGTCAGCGATAAACGCACAGGCGCCCAAGCGTGAACTGCGATCGACGTGGCTTGCAACCGTGTGGGCCATCGACTGGCCTGCGAGCCACAATGCAGCCGAAGCCAAGAAACAGATGGACAATTACCTCGACGGACTTGCCGCCGACAATTTCAACGGCGTTTGCTTCCAGGTACGTTCCATGGCCGACGCCATGTATAAATCCTCCTACGAGCCCTGGAGCTCGGCACTGACCGGCACCCGCGGCAAAGATCCGGGCTGGGACCCGCTAGCCTATGTCGTGGAGGCATGCCACTCGCGCGGTCTCGAATGTTATGCCTGGGTGAACCCTTATCGAGAAAGCTCCTCATCGAGCATCCAGAACACCGACATCGACCGTAAATGGCAGGCCGACGGTTGGTTGATGAGCAACGGTTCCTACATTGTCTTCAATCCCGGCAAGCCCGAGGCTCGCGCCCACATCCTGAACGTCATCAAGGAAATCTATACCAACTACGCCATCGACGGCCTGCTCTTTGACGACTATTTCTATCCCAGCGGCGGCACATCGGAAAAAGAAGGTGAAGCTCCCGACTGGCAGCTTTACAAGGACAGCGGCACCCTGCTGTCGATCGGCGACTGGCGCCGCAAGAACATCAACGATTTCATGCACGAAATCTATGAGAATATCCAGGAAGACCGTCCCGACATGCGCTTCGGCCTCTCGCCTGCCGGCGTAGCCACGAAGTCGTGTGACAAATACGGACTCAAGACTCCGGCCATCACCGCTTCCGACTGGCAATATGCACAGATCTACAGCGACCCGCTGGCATGGATGGCCGAGAAGTCGATTGATTTCATCTCACCCCAGATCTACTGGCTGACGACCCACAGCACCGCGCCCTTCGGCCCGCTGACCGACTGGTGGTCCTACGCTGCCGAACATTTTGGCTGTCACTTCTATGCCTCCCACTCGATTTCCCTGCTCGCAGACGCCAATACCCGCGAAAACTGGGCCGATATCGCCAAGCAGGTAACTCTCCATCGCCAGAGCCAGGCTGCCAACGGCGCCGAGCCCGGCAATGTGTACTACTCGACAAAATATATCAACGGTAGCGGTAACGGAAAGGGCATCACCGGCCTCGGTGACTATCTCAAGGCCGACGTCTACTCCACACCGTCGCTCGCGCCCCGTATCACATGGAAAGACCGCCCCGTCTACGATGCTCCCGCGGGTGCGACCATTGACGGCAACACCCTGTCGTGGACGGCTGCCAAGCCGGCACGCGCCAACTCTATCATCCGCTATACTGTCTACTCCATCCCCGCAACCGTGAGCATCTCCGACGCCATGAGCCCCGACGGCGACGGCATCGATATTGCCTATCTTGAAAATGTTACCTACGAAACGAAGTATACAGTCAGCAACATGACCGACGAAGATCGCTATTATGCAGTCTGTGTCTACGACGGTTATGGCTATGAGTCGGAGCCGGCCCTCATCGGCTATGCCACCGACCCATCGGCTGCTACGGCGCTGACAGCACCTGCCGACGGTGCTATCGTCGACTGGGTTACTGAATTCTCCTGGGAAGAAGTTTCCGACGCCACTTATCGCCTCGATATTTCACCCAAGGCCGATTTCTCAAAAGCCGGAATCACGGTCAACGGAATCAAGTCGACAACCGCCACCGTAGATCTCAATGCCCTGAAGGGTTCCACTACCTACTACTGGCGAGTCGTGACAGCCCAGAAGGGCAAGCTGCCTGCAAAATCGGAAGTGCGAAGCTTCGTGACACCCGAGCGCCTTGTCGGCAACTATGAAAACGGCTATACAGTTGTGAAAGACGCCGATACCTACGACGACGCCTCGCTCTACAGCATCGAAAGCCTGTGGATAAGAACAGTTAAGGACGGTTACGAGAATTTCAACATCGACGATAACGGTGCCCTCAACCGCGGCATGGTTGCCACGGACGATTATGTTTACCTCTCGGGCCGCACGGCACCCTCGGCAACCGCCGACATCTATCTGCAGGTTTATGATGCAGCGACAGGTGAATTTATCCGTCGCCTACCCCTTTCCAACTCGGGCCAGTGCTCCTATCTCCCCTGCAATGACCTCATCAAGGACTCGGCAGGCAATATCCTGATCAGCAACCTCGTGCTCGATGCTTCCACCACTCCGATAAAAATCTTCCTGGTTGACACCGAGACAGGCGATCTCAGCCTCGTTGCTTCTGTTGAAGCCAAGTCAAAGATGCGCATCGACCATGCCGGCGTCTACGGTGACGTAACTACCGGAAACTTTACAATATTTGCCGCAGCTGCCAGCGGAACAAATATCCTCCGCTGGAAATTCACAGACGGCAAGCCCGGCAACTGCGAGAGCGTCACCGCTGCGGAATTCTGCCCCAAGAGCGCTTCTAACTTCGGCATCGCTCCGCGCGTGCTTCCCGTTTCGGAAGACCTTCTCTACATCGACGGCGGCGCCACCGCGGTTGCTCTCTACAACTTCAAGACCGGCAAGATTGTAGACTGCCCCGCGAGCGGTGAAAGCCACTATCCATCCAACACCGATGCCAACGGCATGGACCTTGCTACCCTGGGCGACAACACCTTGATGGTCTATTCGGCCACCGCTCACCAGAAAGGTTACAGCTTCCACATCGTAGAGCATGGCAAAAGCATGCTTGCCGACGCGACTCACCTGTGGACCGTTCCCGCCTCGACACTCGGCAACGTCAACTCCACCACTTCATCGGCTCCTGTCTCGGTTATCGCCAATAATGACAGCCGCGCGACAGTGTATGTCTATGTCCCCGGCAACGGCATCGCTGCCTATGCAGTGACATCAGGCAAGGATAAGATCGTTGATATCGCCGTCGAAGCACCGCGCATGCGAATCTACGGCAACGTGGCGATCTTTGACAAACCTTGCGACTTCATCCGGGTCTACAATCTCTCGGGCCTGCAGGTTGCATCGGCTGTATCGGCAACCGAGATCGCCTTCCCCGGCACCGGCACTTATATAGTAGTCACTCCCTTCACGGCGACCAAAGTAGCGGTTAAATAATCATTCCGATATACACTTAAAGCGGGCGCCCTCGACCGGCGCCCGCTTTCTTTATAATTAATGTTAAAATGTAGATGCACTAAGAAAAATCTGCTATTTTTGCGACACCTAACAAATTTACCGACACTAACACCCATGGAAACTGAAAATCGAGAAATAGCTTTAAGCAAGAATGCCCTTGTAAAATATCTGGGCAAGCCGTCACGCGAATTCACACGCGAAGACATCATAAAATATATCACCGAGAACGATATCGAGATGGTTAACTTCATGTATCCCGCAGCCGACGGGCGCCTGAAGACTCTCAACTTTGTAATCAATAATCTCGACTATCTCGAGACCATCCTCACCCTGGGCGAGCGTGTCGATGGCTCGTCGCTGTTCCCCTTCATCAGCGCCGGCAGCAGCGACCTCTATGTCATCCCTCGCTATCGCACTGCCTTCCGCGATCCATTCGCCACGATTCCGACCGTGACAATGCTCTGCAGCTACTGTGACAAGGACGGAAAGCCGCTTGAGTCGGCTCCGGAGCACACGCTGCGCAAAGCCTGCGAGGAATTCACCCGCTCGACCGGGATGAAATTCGAGGCAATGGGCGAACTCGAATATTATGTCATTGCCGAGGACAGCCACCGCTTCCCCGCCACCGATCAAAAGGGTTATCATGAATCGGCACCCTTTGCCAAGTTTAACGATTTCCGCACCTTGTGCATGAGTTATATTGCGCAGACAGGCGGCCAGATCAAGTATGGACACTCCGAGGTTGGAAATTTCACTCTCGACGGCACTGTCTACGAACAGAACGAGATTGAGTTCCTGCCTGTACCCGCCGAGGAAGCAGCTGACCAGCTGATGCTCGCCAAGTGGGTTATCCGCAATCTTGCCTTCCGGGAAGGATTCGACGTGACGTTTGCCCCCAAGATCACTACCGGCAAGGCCGGCTCGGGCCTTCACATCCACATGAAGATGACCCGCAACGGCCGTAACATGATGCTCGACAGCGAGCGACACATCAGTCCGGAGGCTCGTCGCGCAATCGCCGGCCTGATGAAACTGGCGCCTGCGCTGACGGCCTTCGGCAACACCAATCCCACGAGCTACTTCCGTCTCGTTCCTCACCAGGAAGCACCGACCAACGTCTGCTGGGGCGACCGCAACCGCTCGGTACTCGTGCGCGTACCATTAGGTTGGACAGCCAAGTCCGATATGTGTGCCGCAGTCAACAAGGGTGAAAAGACTCCCGGCTACGTTGATCCCACCCAAAAACAGACAGTCGAGATCCGCTCGGCCGACGGCTCGGCCGATATCTACCAGTTGCTCGCCGGGCTGGCCGTTGCACTCCGCTACGGCCTCGAATCGGAAGACGCGCTCGAGGTCGCCGACCGCACCTATGTCGATGTCAACATCCACGCTGCCGAAAACGCCGACCGTCTCAAGGCTCTCGACAGCCTGCCCGTGGACTGTTCAGCTTCGGCCGACTGCCTCGAAGCCTCCCGCAGTGTCTTCGAGAAAAACGAAGTTTTCTCTCCTGCAATGATCGACGGAATCCTCGCCAAATTACGTTCCTATGACCCGGAGGAAGCCCGGGAAGCCAAAAACGATCCTGCCGCCATGCAGCGCATGGTGAGCCGTTTCTTCCACGTCTAAACCATATCTTTACAACGACAGGCGCCGCCCATGATTGAGCGGCGCCTGTCGTCGTTATTTTCTAACTATTAGAAGCTCACCTGAGCCATGACTCCGAAGCGATTGGCGTTCTTACCCTGGCCGGAGAAGTTTTTGCGGCGACCGAGATCGTATTCGGCACCTACCTGGAAACGGGGGAAAGGATTCCAGAAAACGTTCACGCTTCCCAGAAGGCCATATTTGTATTCGTCGGGAGAAATGCGTTCCGAGGGAAGGAATCGGGTCTGCGACGCGCTGACGGTCATAAACAAGTTGTGGCGGAAATTATACTGCACTGCAACGTTCCAGCCGAAAGACTTGGGAGCATAGAGCTTGCCGCGATGGTTGGGATCGGCAATAAGGTCATAAGCACCTGCGAGAAGATCGCCGCCCATTCCTGCATATCCTGCACCGTAGTTGGCGGTAACATAGGTGGTGAGAGCGTCACAAGGATGATTTACCGATGAGAGCTGTACGCCCCAGCCTACCTTATCGTAGTTACGCGGAGTCACGAGGTCGCGGTAGGGCAGCGAGCGGACTACACCTGAAAGACGCACATGCTGAGTGGGAGCCCAGCTGTACTGAGCCATGGCAGCAAAGTCGGGGATATAGCATGAAACAGCCTTGGTGTTTACTTCGTCGGCGCCGATGGCGTTACTCGGCATTTCAGCCGATACTGCCACTGTTATATTCTTGGTGATATTGGGCATGTAGCGCACAAGGACCGTAGTGTGGTCGAGCTTGTTATTTGGGCCCCCGGCATCGACTGTCGACGGAACTGCCGCGGGATCGCTGAAAGTCGATGAGGCGTAACCTACAGTGAAGTCACCGAGGATGGCATAGGCTTTCTTGAGATGGAAATCGCTGCCGTTCCAGCCGTTGAAATTAGCCTCGATATACAACTGATAGTCACCGATGTAGCGGGCGTTACCGAGAACGCGGAAGAAGAGACATGTTCCGGAAGGTGTTGAACCGAGATGACGCGGATCAGTCGGATCGGGTGTCATAGGAATATAATAAGGTGCAAATCCGTTTACGGGCATCGCGCCGTGCCAGTCATACCAACCGCGCATTCTGACTACGCCGCCAATACCCATGATGAGATTGCGTTCCTTGCTCATAAGAAGAAAATATGGTGCATCGGGATCCTGGGAATGACGGAACTGGTCCAAATAAAATGCGTAGATACGCTTTGCGATTTCGGAATCGGGTCGGCCTGAGGCGGCAGGGTCACCGGCAACGATGATGTGGGTGCTGTTGATTACCGAATCAATGTGTTGCTCAACAAGGCTCTTGGCCGAAGCAGTCGCGGCAACTCCGAGCAGGGCTGCGGACACGGCTACAGTGCGTAATTTCATAGGATATAATGCAATTTTTAGATTTGTAATGAAGTATTAACAAAACGAAGGGATATTTTGTTGACGGAATCGGGCTTGAAAATACGATAAAAAAACGCTATCTTTGCACAAAAAAGAAAAAATGACGACTTCACCCGCATTTACGGCAGACTGGCGCATGCGCGATGCAATCCGTGCAAACCGTCTGATGCTGATGACCTTGAGCCGTTTCGGCATCTCCCTTGGTTTCGGGAATGCTACGATCGGCGAGGTGTGTGAAACTTCCGGAGTAGACCCGTCAACTTTTCTCACCGTAGCCAACTTTTGCAGCGGACGGCCCGCTGACAATGAAGATATAGATCTCCCGGCGCTGATGAGCTACCTTAAAGGTGCCCATAGATTTTTCCTCGATTTCTATATACCACGGTTGAGGCACAAGCTCATCGCGGTTATCGACTCGGCGACCGACGAGGTAGGCTTCATGGTCTTGAAATTCTTCGATGACTGGCGCGACGAGGTGCGCAAGCACATGGAATATGAAGACACCCGAGTGTTCGGCTACGTCGAAGGGCTCCTTGACGGTAGCGTGCAGCCCGACTTCTGCATTGATATCTTTGCCGCGCACCACGACTCGATAGCGATGAAACTCGAGGCACTGAAGGATATTCTGATGCGCTTCGTGCCGGGAACCCAGGGCGACCTGCTCAACTCGGTGTTGTTTGACATCATCAGCTGCGAGGACGATCTGAAGTTACATTGTGAGCTTGAGGACAAGGTATTCGTGCCTGCAGTTGCCTCGCTTGAGGAAAAGGTGAGCCGCGACAAAGATGAAGTTGAGGAACCCGAAGAACCGCATCACGAAGGTCTGGATCCTCGTCTTGACAGCCTCTCGGCACGCGAGCGCGAGATCGTTGCGCTTATAGCCCGTGGCAAGACCAACAAGGAAATCGCCGATGCCCTCTTCCTCTCGGTCCACACGGTCACGACTCATCGACGAAACATCACTGCCAAGCTGCAGTTGAAATCGGCGGCCGCCATCACGATTTTTGCCGTCATCAACAAGCTTGTAGACCTTGAAGATATTGATATTTAATCCTATTAACTGATAAAACCAATACCATCTATGAAAAAACTATTTGTGACTCTGGCTTTAGCGCTGCTGGCGCTTCAACCGCTGAGCGCCGAAAATCCCAAGCGAGAATTTCGCGGTGCCTGGATGCACACCGTGTATCAGGAGCAGTATTCGCGCCAGAATACAGAAGAAAACAAAGCCTATCTGCGCGACCAGCTCGACAAGCTGCAGGCCGCCGGTGTAAATGCAGTTTTATTCCAGGTGCGTCCTCAGGCCGATGCCTTCTATCCCAGCGACCTTGAGCCCTGGAGCCGCTATCTGACTCAGAACGGCCAGGCTCCTCAACCATTCTGGGATCCTCTGCAGTTCATGATCGACGAGTGCCATGCCCGCGGCATGGAGCTCCATGCATGGCTCAACCCCTACCGCGTTACTTCATCAGCCAAGCAGACTCTTCCGGCCAACCATGTCTATAACAAGCATCCAGAATGGTTCCTGCGCTATGACGGCAAGCTTTATTTTGATCCGGGTCTGCCCCAGAGCCGCGAGTTTATCACCGATGTTGTGATGGATATCGTTAACCGCTATGAGGTCGACGGCATCCACTTTGACGACTATTTCTATCCCTACCCTGTCAAGGGTCAGGAATTCCCCGATGATGCTTCCTTTGCAAAATATGGCAACGGAATGAAACGCGACGACTGGCGCCGCAAAAATGTAGACCTGCTCATCGAGGGCCTTCATGAGAAGATTTCCAACACCAAGCCTTGGGTGATCTTCGGCATCAGCCCCTTCGGTATCTGGCGCAATAAAGCCAATGACCCGCGCGGCAGCGAGACCAACGGTCTTCAGAACTACGATGCTCTCTATGCCGACGTGCTGCTGTGGGCACGCGAAGGCTGGATCGACTATCTGCTTCCTCAACTCTATTGGGAACTCGAGCACAAGAGCGCTTCTTACCTGACTCTTGTTGACTGGTGGAACAACAATACGGAGGGCCGCAACCTCTATGTTGGCCAGGATGTTGGCGTGACGATGAAAAAGCCCGACCTTGCTCCTTCGACCGAACCGACCCAGCTGCGCCACAAGATTAATCTCACACGCGAGGCCAAGAATATCGGCGGCAACTGCTGGTGGCCGGGTTATTCCATTACTGCCAACCACGCAGGCGTGGCCGACTCGCTCAGCAATGATTTCCAGTCGACCGTAGCCCTCGTGCCCACCTACCCCTGGATCAGCACGACCAAGCCTGCACAGCCGACAGTAAAAGCCAACGGTCGCAAACTTTCATGGACAGTACCCGCAGCAACGGGCACTCCCGACGATGCCGTCAAGTTTGTAGTCTACCGCTTTGAGCCCGATGCTGCTATCAATCTCGACTCTGCCGATGCAATCGAGGCTGTAATCTGGACGACTGATTACGAGGCCACGCAGCCCGGCGTATATGTCGTGACCGCGTTGAGCCGTGTCAACCAGGAATCTGCCCCTGCACAGGCGGTTACCGTAAAATAAATCAATGCCGTTAATTTCCGTCATATTACCCGTTTATAACGGTCTTGAGTTTCTGGGCGAAGCCGTCAAAAGCGTGCTCGCCCAGAAATTCAATGACTTTGAACTGATATTGGTAGATGACGGATCGACTGACGGCAGCGGCAAGCTCTGCGATGAATTTGCCGCAAATGACTCGCGTATCAAGGTACTGCATACTGATAACGGAGGCCTGTCGGCCGCCAGAAACCGCGGACTCGAAATCGCAAACGGCAACTGGATAAGCTTTATTGATGCCGATGATATGCTTCATCCTGAGGCACTTGGCCTCCTTGTCGGGATGACCTCGCTCTCGGATGAAATCGACCTTGCGGTCGGAAGTTTTTCTACGTCGGAAAACTTCTTAAAGAGGCCGCTGCGTAATAGGAGGGTGAGGCTCATGCAACCTGCCGAACTGGTTGCAGAGACTTTATATCAACGCGGCGCCGTCCATGCAGCCTGGGGTAAACTTTACCGCCGCAGTCTTTTTGAGAATTGTCTCTTTACTGAAGGTCTTTACTATGAAGACCTTGACTTTTTCTATCGGTACTGTCTTTCTTGCCGGTCAACAGTTGTGAGCGATGACCCGATTTATTTCTATCGACAACAGCCCGGAAGCATAATGCACACCTGGAAGCCCCGCAGGCTTGACGTGCTGAAAATTACGGATGAAATCGAGCGCTACATGGCTACCAATTATCCCGGACTGAAACGGGCTGCTGCCGACCGTCGGCTGAGCGCTAATTTCAACATTTTTATTCTTGCATCGGCCAACGGTCAACCCGAGGTTGCCGACCGTTGCTGGGAAATAGTCAGACAGTATCGCAAGGATTCCCTGATAGACAGGAATGTACGGTTCAAGAACAAGGCCGGAATATTGCTTTCTTATCTTGGCAAAAATATTTTTAAAACTGTATCACGATGGGCAGGCGTGTAGTGACTCTCGATAATGCAGCTCTGGGCGAAGTCTGTGCCCGGCTTGAAAGAAGCGTCTTGGCATCGGGCTTCCGTCCTGATGCGGTGCTTTCTATTGCTACCGGTGGAATCAAAGTTGGAGAGCTGATGTTCAAACAATTACCGCATCTAACTACCAAGTTGCAGCGCCCCTCTACAAAAACAAAGACTACTTTCGTCAAAAATATCGTGAAAAGGTTGCCGCGATCGGTTCAGGATGCAATGCGCGTTGCCGAAGCGGGAATCCTTGAGCTTGCCCCTACCCGTCCGGCAGATCCTGCGCAGGTAGTACTACCGGCCTTGAGCGATTTCAAGCGCCTGCTTGTTGTCGACGATGCCGTGGACTCGGGAGCTACACTTGAAGCGGTCCTCGCCGCAGTAAAAAAAGCCGTGCCTGACGCTGAGGTGAAAAGCGCCGCCATCACGGTTACGACACGTCAACCGCTTGCCGTACCCGACTTTGCAATATTCAACAATCTCACCTTAATACGCTTCCCATGGTCGATGGATTGGTAAAAGGGGCGACCGTTGTCGACCTTGACGGGACGCTGGTGAGCTGCAACACATTGCATGTCTATATTTCCACAGCTCTCAA
>CAYVTB010000030.1:11518-16352 GCA_964454365.1 uncultured Bacteroides sp.
AGCGCAGCCGCAGGATTCTATGTGCCTTACCTATGGAAAGGCGAGATGCTCGTTTCTCCGCCTAATGGCCCGGATCTTCGTGGAGAAGTAAAAGCGGAAGCCGTAAAGAAATATCTTGAGAAAAATAATCTGTCACTGCGCTACTTCCTCACGGATCACAGCGATGACCTGCCGCTCGCGCGCTTTACCCGAAAGGTCGGCGGCAAGGTGCTTCTTGTCTATCCTAAAGAAAAATCCCGCAAAGCTTTTGCTACCGAAGGCTTCTCACTCGAGCTCTGACAGTTCGAGCCAGCGCATTTCCTTTTCGTCAAGCAAATTCTTGACTTCTTCATAGCGGGCCGACAATGTCATTACATCGTCGAGTTGTTCGCCCGAATTGAAACGGGCTTCAATTGATTCCCTTTCGGCTGTAAGCGCTTCGATATCAGATGCAAGCTGTTCAAATTCCTTGCGCTCCTTGAAAGACATGCGAGGCTTGCGTTCCGCCTTCTCCCGCACCGGTTTTGTCGCTTTTTCTTCGGCAATCTTCCGAGATTCGGCATTCTCGGCGGCTCGGGCTGTAGCATACTCGGTATAGGTGCCTGGGAAATCCCTGACAACGCCATCACCCTCCATAACAAAGAGGTGATCGACAATATTATCAAGAAAATAGCGGTCGTGGCTGATGACGATAACACACCCCTTGAACTCGGCAAGGTATTCCTCTAATATACCCAAGGTGACGATGTCAAGATCGTTGGTGGGCTCGTCGAGAATCAGGAAATTAGGACGTTGCATCAACACAACCGCGAGATGGAGGCGGCAAAGCTCGCCGCCGCTCAGCGTGTGGATATACTTCTGCTGGTCGGCAGCCGAAAAAAGGAAGCGATTGAGAAACTGCATCGGACTCAGGCGATAGTCTCCCGTGTCGACTTCCTCGGCAATCTCGGTGACGGCATCGATCACTTTTTTTCGTGAATCAAAGGAAATGCCCTCCTGGCTGTAGTAGCCGAAGCGTACTGTTGTGCCGACATCCCAAGAACCACTGTCGGGCTTCACGATTCCCTGAAGCATCTTGATGAATGTCGATTTACCCACCCCGTTGGCACCTATTATACCAACTTTTTCATAACGACCGAATGTATAACTGAAGCCCTTTAGAATAACCTTGTCACCGAAGCGCTTGGTAATATTCCTGGCTTCGAAGATTTTAGAACCGATGTATGAGGCCGACACATCGAGATCGACTTCTTTCTCGGGACGGATGCCGTTGCGGCGCTTCTCCTGCAATTCATAAAACGAATCAATGCGATACTTTGCCTTACCGGCTCGCGCCTGAGGCTGGCGGTTCATCCACTCCTGCTCGCGTCTAAGAGTGTTTTTCACCTTTTCAAGCTCGGCGGTCATCGCCTCGATGCGCTCGGCGCGGCGCCGCAGATAGTAATCATAATTGCCGTCGTAGATGTAGATACTGCGGTTATCTATCTCGATGATGCGGTTGCAAACGCGGTCGAGAAAGTAACGGTCGTGGGTGACCATGAGCAAGGTCATGCGGGAGCGTTTGAGATAATTCTCAATCCACTCGATTACCTCGATATCAAGATGATTGGTCGGCTCGTCAAGAATCAATAGCTGAGGATCGCTCATGATGGCGGCTGCGAGGGCAACACGTTTGCGCTGGCCCCCTGAAAGAGTGTCTACGCGGGCGTTGAGATCGGTAATTTTCAGGCGCGTGAGCAACTGGCGCAAGCGGTCTTCATAGTCCCACGCTCCGGCGTTATCCATTTCATGAATAGCGTCCTGTAATCTGGCCGAATCGCCCGAGGCGACGGCAGCTTCATATTTACGGACAACCGCTGCAACGGGATCGGGGCTGCTCAGCGCTGCTTCGGCAACGGTGGGGTTACCCTCGAACTCGGGCTTCTGTTCGAGCATCGCTACACGCAAGCCGTTGCGGTAGATAACGGAGCCCGAATCGGCATCTTCCTTGCCGGCAATAATCGACAGCATGGTCGATTTACCCATACCGTTCTTGGCCACGATACCGATTTTATCTCCCTCATTTATACCGAAGGTGACGTCGGCAAAAAGGAGGCGGTCGCCGTAGCTTTTCGTGAGATTCTCTATCTGGAGATAAACAGCCATAGTGTTATTGGATAATCAGTTGGTCGGCACGGGCAGCCACTCCGGCGCCGAAAAGAGCAAAATCGTACTTCACGGGGTCCTCGGGACAGAATGTGCGCAGGCGAGAGGTGAGTTCCTCCACAGCCCGGCGATCATTGGCCTTGCGTTCGAGCAAGCCGAGGGCACGGGAAACGTTACCTACATGGACGTCGAGAGGAATGCGCAACATCGCCGGAGTTATAGCCGTCCAGACTCCGAGATCAACAATACCGTCGTTTCTTACAAGCCATCGCAGAGCCATGTTGAAACGCTTCAGGGCCGTTGTTTCGAGCCCCAGCGGCAGGCAGCGGCTGTCGGTTGCCCCATTATTGGCCTCGCAGAGAATGGCGTTGAGGGCTGCTGCAAGTGTCCAGGCGGGAGCGTCCGACTCTGGTGCCCCACAGGCAACTGCGAGATCTTCAAGTGAACCGTAGCGTTTGTAAACCTCGCGTAGCCCTCGGAGGTAGTGCTTGAGATTGGCGTTGAAGAAGGTACGGTGAATGTTGCCGTCGGGGAGTTCCTCGAAACCGCCGTCCATCACATAATCATAGGGCCGGTGCTCCATGAGAGCCAGCATGCGGGAGGCATTGCGGCAGATCATCGGGCGCTTGCCCCAGGCAATTGTAGAAACAAGTAGCGACGCAATCTCAATATCGCGCTTGTCTTTATAGAGATGAGGAAACTGAACCGGGTCATCCTCTATAAACTCGGGACGGTTGTATCGAGCGACCTCTCTATCAAGCAATTCCTTAATATCGTCCATTTTTTCGTGGCATGAATTAATTAAACTAAAAAAGATGCAACCCTCGGTGAGGGATGCATCCTTTCAGGCTTTGGGGTGAGGTGTGGGGGTCGAACCCACGACCTTCGGAACCACAATCCGACGCTCTAACCAACTGAGCTAAACTCACCATGTCTTGCAAAAGCACTGCAAAGGTACGAACATTTTTGAAATCACCAAAATATTTGCCATCTTTTTTGAGAAGAAAATTGGAATAGAACTAAAAATAAAAACAATAAAACCTTGCAAAATTATAACTAATTAGTTATCTTTGCGCCATGAAATCTTTTGAAATCGCTGAAAGATATATTCGTACCGTTTACAAGACGCCCGAGTTTGAAGCGTTTTACAACTCTCTTCCCGGAAAAATACAATTGAAGTTTGATTACGTTATAAATATTATATCCACAATTTATAATGTGCCGACCAAATTTATAAAGCACCTTGAGAATACAGATTTATACGAAATGAGGGTCTCTGTCGGGACCAATGAGTATCGGACCGTTCTTTTTGCGATTGATCATGAAAATGTAATAGAAGCTACAAGTGTTATCTTACTAAACGCGTTTCTTAAGAAAGATAACAAGGACTATAGAAAACAAGTAGAGAAAGCTATTTCAATATTAAAAGACTTAGAATCATGAGAAATATAGATACCAACAAATTATCAAAACTCACAACGGCCAATGCTACCCTTGACGAGAAATATGGAGCGTTAGGCAGCGCTTCAAGAGATCAATTCAATCAAGAATCTCTTGCATGGTTCTACGGGAATATGCTGAAGGAGCGTCGAAAAGAGCTTAAACTTACCCAAAAGCAACTTGCTGAAAAACTCGGTCGAGAACAGAGTTATATCGCCAGGGTTGAAAGCGGCAAAGCCGACATACAAATATCAAGTTTCTTCCGCATAGCTGCAGTACTTGGCATCCAGTTTATTCCGACATTTGTAAATTGAATACAATATTACAAGAACTACTTTGCATACTTTAGTGGTAGCACCGGGTACCTAAACTGGAGTTATACCCCTCTTAACTAAATTGGATCTCCGGATTAATTGATTTTAATACATACATAAATTCCTTCCGGCTTTTGGGGGAGACATACACCCACTTATTGTTACCGTACTTTAATCCAATTCTCTTTGCTGACAATGCCGGGGATGACAAAATTGTAGACTTCTTTGAAATCTCGGTAATATCGGAAATCGGCAAAACCATGCGGTATAAAATGCCGCATCTGATGTAGAGTTTGTCACCGTCGACGGTATAATCGGTGTGTAAAAGCATGTCATAAAGCATGATCAGACAAATGCCCATAAAGGTAATATCTATCAAGAGAACCCATGTGGATTTATAACACAGGTATATTGATCCTATGAATGCAAGTGTCATGATTATACAAAACCATATATACCACTTTGCAACTCTTGATTTGAAAACCTTTTTCATAAAGAATATTTTATCTCATTCATGTTTATCGTTATCAGACTTCGGAGCCAAAAACGACCATCATTAATAAATTCACAAAATTACTAAAATTCTTTATATCCAAAGAATTCTGCACTGAAAATAATAGATATATGCTCGAATGTCATATTCGGTCACTATCCGATGAACGGGGAAAACCATATTACACTGATATGTCCGATTTTTGATGTATCTTTGCATTTGAAATCAAACGCTTATCTCCAAAATGGCAAAAATTACAGTTCAGAATACTCCGGTTACCATTCTTAACATCGAGGAGCAGGACTTTATATCTCTTACTGATATGGCTGCGGCCAAAGATGGAGACAGTAGAGCTGCGGATGTTATCAAGAATTGGATAAGAAATAGATATACCATTGAGTTTCTTGGTACATGGGAACTTATCCACAATCCTAATTTCAAAGTGGTCGAATTTGACCACTTT
>CAYVTB010000031.1:0-1147 GCA_964454365.1 uncultured Bacteroides sp.
CAGGCAAAACTCTCCCTCGACATTGCGCGAGGAGGTAAAAACGAGCCGCGAAGGTTTACAATCGTCGGCCTTTGGGGACGTTTTATACTTAAACCGCAGACCGATCATTATGCCCATCTTCCCGAAAACGAAGACCTTACAATGCACCTGGCAGAAATTGCCGGAATAAAGACCGTTCCACATTCCCTCATCCGGTTTGCCGATGGAGAGCTCTGTTACATCACCCGACGCGTTGACCGCAACAAGAATGGCCATAAACTTGCCATGGAAGATATGTGCCAGCTGTCGGAGCGTCTGACAGAAGATAAATATCGCGGTTCTTATGAACGCATCGCAAAACTCATCGGCCGTTTTTCCGATGCGCCGCTCTTAGACATCGTCAAATTTTGGGAAATCGTGTTATTTTCTTGGCTGACCGGCAATGCCGATATGCACCTGAAGAACTTTTCAATATACAATCCATCTACAATCCACACACTTGCGCCGGCCTATGACTTACTGTCAACAACAATAGTTATGCCCGAAGATGATGAAGAGTTGGCCTTAACGCTGAGAGGCAAGAAGAAAAATATTAGGCGACAGGATTTCGAGATGGCCATGCTCGACAGCGGGGTTGACAAGAAGTCTATAGCCAATATTTTCAATAAGTTTAGAAAAGCACTACCCCAATGGTTCTCCTTTATCGACGATTCATTCCTACCGGCCGAACAAAAGACAGCCTACAGAGAACTGATTGAGAAGATGGCAGCGAAAGCAGGACTACTGGAAGATCACAACATGTAATGAGTCAAGTTCAGTCGCGGATGTAGTGAGGGAGCTCGTCGGGGATTATCATGGAGAGCTCTACGAGGCCGCCGAGAGAGCCGTCAGAGCGGTGCCATGTGGTCTGATAGATCATCTTTTTTACTCCGCCCTTCTGAATGGTATAGGCGTTGGAGCCGCCTTCAGCGAGCAAACGGCGTATAATACCCTGAGAGCGCTCGTTGTGATAGGGCATGATGTCGTGGCCAATCAAGTCGGCACCACCACGCGAGGCAAACGTGAGGCGCGAACGCTCGTTCATATAAATGATGTGGCAGTCGGTATCAACAACCGTCACCGCGCAATCCATGCCGTAAATCCACTCAGGCAAGCAGTCTTTTTCCAT
>CAYVTB010000031.1:1247-16328 GCA_964454365.1 uncultured Bacteroides sp.
TTAGAGGACGACCTTTGTGGCGCGGGAGCCCTGGCGGCGGATGAAGACGCCGCCCTGCGGGTTGTTGACGCGCACGCCCTGGAGGTTGAAGTATTCAACGGGGGCGTTTTCATCGGAAACAGTCACGCTCTCAACACCATCGGTCACCTGAACAAAGTCGCTGAGAAGAATTCGCTCCTCTTTGACGGGAGCTTCTCCATCACGACTGCGGGTAAAGATATATTCAGTCGGGTAACCATACTGAGAATCATATGTAACGGTCGCTGTACTTTCACTCTGATAATCGAGAACACCGTCATAGTAGTCCTGACTGAAAGAACTTAGCTGATAGCCGTAGGCATCGTAGACGCGCTTGGCATAATAGGTATTTGCTTCATCACGTTCCCACGCGTTGGTATCCTCATTGAAGTCATAATCAACCGAATATTCGGTTGTCTCATAGCTGCCATAAGCGTCGAGCCACTGGAAGTCCAGAGATTCAATCACCTCATCGCCCCAGATGACTTCATATTTCACAGCGTTCTCGGCGGGGTAAACGACTGAAAGCCGGGCGGGTGCGTCGGAATATTCAATTGCAACATCGGCCGACTTAATGCGGTTAGCGCCGAAATAGAAATCTTCGTCGTCCCAGTCATAATCAGTTATCTGACCGTCTGTGGTATACCAGACAATGTTTGTAATAGCCTCATCTACTTCCCATTCACCTGTCCCGTAATCACGGTCCATTTCATAGATGGCGGTAGCACGGCCGTCAGCGCCATATTCCACGTTCAGACAATAGTCATCTTCCCAACCGGAATCTTCCGACCAGTTATTGTAATACGTACTAAGAATCTTGACAATGTTGCCGTCACTGTTGCGTGTAATGATCTTGCGTATTCCGTATTTGAATACTAATTCATTATCTTCAAATGAATAATCCAGTTCCTCGGTACAGAAATCAGTGAGAATCTCGTCATACTGATAAGTGGTCTTGGAAGACAGGGTCTCTGACTCGCCATAAGTATAATACTGATACATTACCGTAATCTGACCATCGGCATTGTATTCAAAGTCGGTACGATAACCGTCGCCTGCCTGAGATTTAATCAATCCCGTTTCAGGATAATACTCGAAATGCATAGTATAACCACCGATCCAATCATTCTGATCTACATCCCAAAAAAAAGTTTGCTCGGTTCCGGGTTTCCAGACCTTCTTTTCATTGGCTTTTTTGACACCTTCAACGATTTTATTGACAGTCTGCAGACGCTCGGGGAGTGCACGGCGTTCAACATTTTTGCGCACACCGGCCTGGGCGGGCACCGCAATGATTGCTCCAAGAGCAAGAATAAGTAAAGATTTTTTCATAAACTATAAATAAGGAATATATATGCAAAGATACGACATTTATTGCAATAGAGGTATCTCAGGCCTTATTTTTTGAATATAAGCACATTTTTCAAGAAAGTGATGTTAAAATAGAGCTATCTTTAGAGTTAAGAATTATAATTCTCAGGTATCCTCTACCCGATTAAGAAAGGAAGTTTGGCATCTTGATAATCTGATGAGTTTTTATTAATTTTGCATTGTTAACCCTAATCAAAACATTCATTGTCATGGCAATATTTGACTTAAGCAAACTGAGCGAATATAGAGAGCATCATCAGCTTGAAGCCAAGAAGGCTAAAGGTGGTTTCCCGGGTTCCTTCTGGGAGACTTACTCAGCATTTGCCAACACAGATGGCGGCATTATTTTACTTGGCGTGAACGAGGCTAAAGATGGCTCTCTTCAACCTGAAGACGTCAATGTAGAGAAGCTTAAGAAAGATTTCTGGAATATGGTTAACAATCGTCAGAAGATTAGCGCTAACATTGTCACCCAAAGTATGGTCAAGCAGGAGGTGCTTGATGGCAAGAATATCCTCGTGATACGCGTGCCCCGTGCAGAACGTACTGCACGTCCCGTCTACGTCGGAATGGATCCAAAATCCGGTACATTCCGTCGCAATCATGAGGGTGATTATCACTGCTCACTTGATGAGATATCGTTGATGTTTCGTGATGCAGCCTACGCCACTCAGGATGCAAAAGTTCTTGAAAATATGGATATGACTGCCTTCTGCAAAGACACTATCAAGGGCTATCGCAATTTTTTCCACTCTACCCATACCAATCATCTTTGGAATAACGAGGACGATGAGATGTTTTTGCGTAAGATTGGAGCAATAGGAATCGGCGAAGATGGTAAATACCATCCTACGGCAGCCGGATTGCTCATGTTCGGCTATGAATATGAGATTACTCGTGAATTTCCAAACTTTTTTCTCGACTATCAGGAAAACCGTTCATTCGGAGAAACCCGTTGGACTGACCGCATAGTATCTACATCCGGAGACTGGAGCGGAAATGTGTTTGACTTCGTAATCGAAGTGTTGCGTAGAATGCAGCAGGGATTAAAGGTTCCATTTGTGCTTAAAGGCAATCGGCGTGTCGATGACACCCCTATTCATAAACTTCTAAGAGAGGCTGTTACAAATATGGTAGTCCACGCTGATTTTTATGGCCGTCAAGGATTGGTGATTCAAAAGTCTGAAGATGGCTACAAATTGTCCAATCCCGGAAATGTACGCATATCCATCACGGAAGCCATCAACGGAGGTATTTCCGATCCTCGCAATGGCATAATGCTAAAGATCTTCTCTTTGATAGAATTTGGAGAGCGCGCCGGAAGCGGACTAAGCGGCATTTACAAAGTCTGGGAAAAAGTCTATCACACCCCTGCTACGATAGAAGAAACCCACAACAATGGAGTAGACCGCACTACACTGACACTTTCAACCGGAGGCAACGACCAAGATGTAAAAGCCATGCTCGAACTCTACGGTGATTTGGTCGACCAAATTGAATTCAAGACCGACCAAGAAAAGAATTCATCCGACCAAGAAACCGCCCCGGCCGACCAAGAAAAGAATTCATCCGACCAAGAAACCGTCCGGGCCGACCAAGAAAAGAATTCATCCGACCAATTGGCTGATGACAAACTTAAGATTCTTCAATTGATCAAAGCCAATCCTCAAATAACGCGAGCCGAAATTGCAAAAGTAATTGGCCTTCACGATAGCAGTGTCAAGAGAAGACTCGAAAGCCTAATAACCGATAGACTTATTCGTAGAGTAGGCTCTACAAAAGGAGGGTATTGGGAGACACTCTGAACCTGTTGGTCGAATTAAGGCTTATTTCACTTGACCAATTTGAACATCAACAAATCAATTTAAATTGCCTTTTTGAGCGTTGATTTTTTAAGAACGAGAGGGCGGTGCCATTAAGCATCGCCCTCTCGATTTTATTTCATCATGATGTTGATTTATCTCACGACGGTCTTGACAGATTGGTTGCCTGCCATCACAAGGTAAGCGCCGGAGGCAACGGGGATAACAACACGGTCATTACCGGGAAGGATAGCTACCGTGCGACCATCGACTGCAATTACGCGAATCTCAAGGTCACGGGCACCGGTGACGATAATCTCGCCCTTGCCGCCGACAACCGACACGCCGGAAACGACAGCAGAAGCTACGCCTGAATTGGCGTAGGAGACGCTGACAGCGTTGGAGCCCACTGACTCGCCCTTGTCGTAGACGGCAGTCACCTCATACTTGTAATCGCCGTTAAGCTCGGGGATATCGGTGTAAGCAACCTCGGCAACGAGGTTCTCATTGACGCGAGCACCATCGCGGTAGACGTTATAGCCCAAGAGTGCCACGTCGGCAACGACGCTTGCGGGAACATAGGTCACGTCGTCGACCATAAACATGTACTGGTGGTCCGATACACAGTTGATCGCGAAGTGCTTGGCTCCGGCGGGGATATCAAAGCTATAGAGTGTCCAACCGGCGGGAACTCCATCGACGCGCTCGACTTCAATGAAGTCATCGGGTTCAAGGCTACCGGTCGAGTAGAGGAAGCGGAACGATTCACCGCCGTCCTCGATAAAGAGGCTGCGGGCATAGAAAGTGATGGTCTGCGCTTCCCCGCTCAGGGCCGGGGAGATTGCCCAGTCGTTGTTGGCACCGTCGCCGTCGACACCGTTGGCTACCAGGAATCGCTGGCCCGAAACGGCACTGAGGTAGACAAAGTCATACTGACGAGGCTCATAGACGACGTAGGCCATGGGGCCCTGGGCGCCTTCAAAGGATATGCTCGAGAACGAATAGGTGTATTCACCGTCGAGATCGACGAAGGTCCAGTCACCGTATCTGTCGACTGCAAAAGGCTCGCCGCCTTCAAAGCTCTCGGTAAAGGCTTCGGGAGCGATAACGGTTGCCGGCTCGGTCCACGACAGCGCTACATTGCCGTCGGCATCGATGCCGCCCGTGAGAGCCTCGGGCGCGGGATAGTTGGGAAGATCAACGGTTGAAACCGAGATGACACCCGAGTTGTCGCTCTTGTCACGGTCAAGATCATAGTTGACAACTGCAGTATATTCAACCTCGGCGGGGCTAAGGACAGTCACCATATCCTTGAAGGTGAACACCGCCGTGGCATCAGCAGCGATAGCCTCGCCGTCAAGGGTATCGACCTCGACACCGTCGCGCAGGAGTGTCACGGTGTAGTTCTCTGCGGTCTTGAGACCATTATTCTCAATAGTAACGTAGATGGCGCTTTCAAAATCGGGACGCATGACAGCGGGAGAGGTTACCGACATCAGCGAGAGGTTGTGGTCGTAAACGGGAGCGACCTTGATGCGGTCAACGATAAGGAGGGTGTAGGTATTGAGGATGCCGCACATTGCAATATTGACATCGCCCTTGCCCACAAGCGACGACAGGTCGACCGAGCGCTTGACATAGGCGCCGGGTTCACACTCGCCGTGCAGGTCACAGGAAATGGAGGCCAGAAGCTCATATCCCTTGCCATAGTCAACAAAGATACCGATGAGGTTCTCGTTGTATTCATCGTCGTTGCCGTTCCACACGTTCATCATCATCATCGACAGCTGGGGTTTCTCCACGTTGTCGAGATTGAACTTGCCGAGGCAGGCCACGGAGAGAGTACCGGGATCACCGCCGCTCAAGGCGAGGAATCCGCCGTCGTTATCGGCCGAATAGAAGCCGTCATAATAGCCGTCGGCCACGGGTGACCACATGCCGAAATGCTCGGAAGCTATCAGGGCGATGGGGTGGCCGGTCTTTCCGTCGATAAACGACTCTGTATATGTTTCATAAGGCTTGCCGACGGCCATCACCGGAGTGAAGGCCACTGACGAGGAGCGCTCGTTGTAGAGCTGCACGCCCATCTGGGCGAAATCCTGCGACGAGGGATCGCACACCTGATAGGTGTAGGAGTTATTCTCGATCACGGGATTCTCGTCAACGTAGGCGCCGCCGTTGAGAATACGGTATTTGATATACTCAGGGGCGAGGGGACGGCCGTGGACGTCGGTAGTCACTTCGCTCCAGCTGATGGTCACGCTACCCGTGTTACCGTCCTCGACGGCAGACACTGTCTCGGGCATGGCGGGAGCATCGAGGCCGATATACTCAATGCGCGAAACCTGCAGGCCGTCGCCGGCTTCGTTGTAAGGGGTGAATATCCACTGGTAGTTGCCGCTGGCATAGGCGTTGGTGCCAACGACATCTTCAAAGGCGAGAGTCTCGCCGGGAGCAGGATTCTCAAAAGTCTTGATGAGCACGCCGCCGCGGGTAACCTCGATGCGATCGATTGACTCGAGCTTGTCGCCGGCCGCCGTCAGAGCGGGAGCATTGAATTTAATCTTGGCGGTAAGCGAGGGATAGGGATCGACGTCGATGGAGAGATCGGTGATGGAGTCGGGCATAGCGGCATCCTTCACGACGATCTTGGTGAGCTGCACCCAGTTGGTTTCGGGCGACACGGCATGGATGCCGATGTAGCAAGGACCGTCTTTCTCGGCGCGGAACACGGCTGTGGCCGGCATGGCGGCAAGCTTATCAACCGGAGTGAAGGAAACCAGAGTGGAGGTCATGGCTGCGGGCGAGTTCATGTCGCCGTACTTGATTTCGACATCGGCAGGATCAAAGGGAACCAGGCCGGGATAGGTGTTGAAAGTGAACTCGGTGTAGTAGGCATGGCCCTTTTCAAGAGTAATGCCGGGGGTAAACAACCAGTCATCGACCGGAATGTTATTGTAGTAGTCCATTATAGTGGCACCAAGACCGAAAGACGTCCATGTGCGGCCGTCGCCGTTGGCGTCATAGGCGGTGCAATACTGGAGCGCGTTGATCTGCGACAGGTCGTTGATATAGGGAACGCCCTGAGTGCCCAGCACGAAAGGAAGCGTAGAGCCCAGGCCCGACTGCTTGTCGCCGTTCTCGGCCACAACCCAGTACTGGTAAGTTGTCAGCTGGTCGGGGATCTCGAGCTGCTCGGTAAAGGTCGTCTCGTGGATATGCTCGGCGACAACCACGCTCGGCAGCGGCAGCGAGCGGGTGATGGTGTAGGTCACTTCCTCGGGGTTGATATAACCGCCTTCGTAGGTAGTCGTGACCGGTTCCCAGGTCAGTGTCACGAGGCCATTGTCATTGGTTACAACGGGCACGGGAATGGTCGGGGTGCCGCGGCCCACGAAGCAGGAACATTCGCCCTTGGGAGAGGCTCCGGCGGCATTGGAAAGAGTAACGGTGAATTTAGCCTGGCCGGCATAGGGCACGGTCACCTCGGCATCGACACGGTCGCCGGGACGGGCTGTTCCCGAAGCAAGAGTCTGATAGAAGCCATATACAGTCCAGTTGATATCACCCTCGGCGACATGGCCGCCAAAGGTGACGGTCGGAATGGTGAAGGAGACCGTTCCGCTGAGATTACCGTAGGGGAATTCGGCGGTGATGTCTGCGGGAACTTCGGGTGCGTCATCGGCAGCCAGGGGAGCTCCGATGTAGAGGCCCATCACCTGCTCCTTGTTGGGGAAGACCGAGAGCAGTGAAACCTCGGCGGTGGCGGGATCGATCGCATAGAGCCCGGCGAAGTCGTTGTTGCAGACGGCGCGGAGGATGCGGCCTCGTGCGGCATCATAGCACGAGCCGGTGAGATACTCGGTGGGGATGCCGGTCGAGCCGATAAAGGTCATTTTACCGGTGGCGGGGTCGACCGTCGACAGGTCGCCATCCTTGTCAACAACGTAGAGAGTACCGTCGGGATCGAAGACACAGCTGGTCCAGGGCTTCTGACCGTCGATTTCGCAGATTGTGGTGCGCGTGGCGTTATGAAAATCGGCGATACCGAACTCATATTTCGAGTAGTCCTCGTTGAGGAAGCAGCCATAGACCTCATCGCTGAGCGGGTTCTTGCCAAGCGCGGTTGAAAAAAGCGAGAAATCCTCCAGCTGCTTGTAGCCGGTGGCCATCCATGACGAGGTGTTGTAGGTGTAAAGATAATTGTAGGCCGATGTAGGCGTAATCATCATCTGAACGGTAGTAAAATATTCACCGTCGACTTCTACGCCGCCCCAGGAATTATAAATGTAGTTGGGGGAAATCTGGGAGAAAGAGGCTCCGTCGCGATAGGGGATGTTGTTCATGAAGCCGTAGCCCGCTGCTTGAGAAGAGAGTACAAAACCGATGAGGTTGATGTCGCCGGGGGCCTTGGCAGGTGCCATGAGCGGGGTGGCAGCCGAGTGATTGCGGTTGCTGAACGACTCTAAGAGACCCGAAGACAGGCGGGGCGAGAATTTATAAATCCCGCTGCTATGGCCGGGCAGCATGAAGGCCGAGGAAAACTTCTCGGCTGCGGTAGCGCCCGGTCTGATTCGTTGCGCCGACATGCCCGGCACGATCGCCATGCACAGGCCGACAGCTGCAATTAACTTGTAAAATTTAGACATAAAGGATACAGTAAAGATAATTATCGGTTATTTAAGCTACAAAGTTAGCTATTTCCTCGCAATTAACCCACTTAAAACATCTTAAACAGATTTTTCAGGCCTGAAAAACAAGCAAAAAGGAGGGTGTACCTGCAAGTCGGCACACCCTCCTTTCTGAAGATTTAAAGATTTTTATTACTTAACCACGATTTTAGCGAGGTTATTAGCCGGGCCGGCAAGATAAACTCCGGCGATTGCGGGCACGAAGGTTGTGCCCTCAACATTGCCGGTGAATACTACCTTGCCGTCGGGAGTAATCACGGTTACAGTGCCTGTGCCGGTGATCTCGATGCCGCCGTTGACGGCGCGAACCGAGATCGCGTCTGCGGTCACGTCTTCCACGCCGCTGAAGGTGGGTTTAACGGCCTTGCTGAGACCTGATTCGCCATGATCGTAAATTACAGAAACGGCATATTCAGGATCGGAGCCCGAAGCGGGACGGTGGTTGTAGGTCAAGCCGAACACGGGAACAGTATTCACGCGCTCTCCGTTAGCAAACACATTGAAGCCCAAGATATTGTATTTTGATGCGGGGTTCACTGCAGGAATATAGGTGACGTCATCCACAAAGAACATGAAGGTGTTGTTGGATGTGCAGCGGATTGCGAAATACTTGCTGCCCTCGGGGAGGTCGGCGGTAAATTCAGTCCACTCGGTCGGCACGGTGTTGAATTCCTTGACTACGGTGAAGTCAGTAGTGGCTGTTCCTGAATCCGACGCAAGGATTTCAAATCTTTCAGAACCGTACATATCAGTGTAAGAGCGGGCATAAAGACTTACGGTCTGCGCGCCGCCGTAGAGCTCGGGCGAAATCATCCAGTCATCGGTCTGCTTGGATATAGCGCTGAACGAAGCGAGGAAGCGGGTGCCGGAGTGAGCGGTATAAGTCATATTGAAATGATCGGAGTCAAGTACGATGAACGCCTTGGGATCGTTCATTCCCTCGAAGGGGAATGACTGGGAGCCGTAGGTGTTGTCACCGTCGCCGTCAATGAAGGTCCAGTCGCCCACAGGATCGATTTCAAAGGCTTCATAGAACTCGAAATTCTCCGTGTAGGGAGCAGGTGCCAGAGCAGATGCATCGGGAGCGGTCCATGACAGCTGGACATCAGTCAGCTTTTCATCTGTATAGACAGCCTTCAGATCCTCAACAACGGGGAGCGTGCAGGGCACGACTCTTACCGTCACCTCTTCAGAGCTGTTGTTGTCAAGCATCTCGTCGCCGGCGAGGTTGACGACCATCTTATAAGTAACGCTTTCGTTCCAGGAGGCATCGGCCTGCTGGGTAAAGTTGACAACCGAGGTGGCGCCGGCAGCCAGACCGTAGATATTCTCCTTGGCTACTTCCGCGCCATTGCGCAGGAGCACGGCGGTGAAGTTTTCATTGATATCACTGCCGTTGTTGACAACTGCGCCGACGAGTTTGAATTCCTTGCCGGGCAATACGCTTGCAGGAGCGATCAGGGCGTAGGCCTGGGCGTCCTTGCTGAAGGTCGTGATTTCGATCTTGTCGATGAGCATAAAGTAGCCGGTGCGGAAAGAGGTACCGACAAAGCGCAGGGAGATTGTCTTGCCGGCATAGGCCGAGAGGTCCACGGTGCGCTTGGTCCAGCCGTCGAGCTGGGCATCACGCATGGTGAAGGAATCGACGCGCTTGTAGCCGCTGCCGTCGCTCACCATCACTTCAAGCTGGTCCTTGCCTTCACGGGCGTTGACCGCGAAGTACCAGAAGGAAAGTTTGGGAGATGTGCCGTCACCAAGGTCGATTTTACCTGTGGTGGCCCAGGCTGTATCATCGAGGAATTCTCCTTCGAAGGCGAGCATGCCGCCGTCGTTATCGACAGGAGTGGCTTCCGGAGTTTCGGAAGCGGAGATATACAGCCAGTGACCTTCGCTGTAATCGTCGTCGTTGTAGTAATTCCACAGGTGTGATGCTTCCATACCCGAGAATGATTCGGCATAGGGAGCCGTGTCGGGAGTACCGTAGGGGCGGGGCTCAGTTTCGCGCGAAGGCTCGCTGTTGCCGGCTTCATTGGTTGCCACGACATAGAAGGACATGAAGGCCTGCTTGCCGCTCTCGACAGCTTGCCATGTATGCTTTGTCTCTTCCAGACCGCTCACGAGCGGAGTTGCATCGCCTGCATTATAAATTGCATAGGTAAGGGTGCCGGGGACGATGGGCTCATTGTTGAGATCTGTGGCGGGTGCTTCCCATTCCAGGGTAATCTCGCCGCTGTCGCCGGTTTCGGTTACGGATGTGATGCGGGGCTGGCGGGGCTTGCCGGCTTCAGCGGTCGACAAGATACAGGTGCCTTCAGCCGAGCGGCCTGCAGCAGTGAAAGCTATTGCAGAATAGGTGTAGACGGCCGACCCGGGCAGCATGTCGATGAAATTGTAGATCTCGCCTGCCTCGGGAGCTTCGATGGTCTTGATGAGCTCGCCGTTGCGGCTGACAGTAATGCGGTCGATCGTCTCGAGGGGATTGCCGTCGGTATCGGTGGCGGGAGCTGTCACGGTTACCATTACGAGGGTACCGCCCATGATCTGCGCGCTTACTTCAGGAGCTTCAGGCATAGCCGTCTCCACGCTGCGGTGGAGCAGCACGTTGTCGATATAGAGGCTGCCGAGATCGCGGCCCGAGCAACCGTGGAAAGAGAGATAATAAGTGCCGTCGGCTTCAGGGGTGTATTCAGCCGTGATGGTCTTCTTAGAGTAGGATTCCCAGTTGACACTCAGTTTGTCGACAAGGGGTGTGGTGCTGTAGATTTCCGCGGGAATATCGCTGTTGCTGAGATATACCGAGAGATTCTCGGTGTAGCTGTCGTTGGAGCACCACACATCGAATGACAGGGTGTAGGCCTGTCCGGCAGTAAGCTGCAGGGCCGGCGAGATGAGCCATGCCGATACACTTCCTTCCTCGTTGTAGCCTACCGAGGCGGCCTTGTGCCAGGAGTCAAAGCTCCACACGGGGCCGTCCTTCATGAGGCTCACCGACATGAACTCGTCAAACTGAGCCTGGTTGTCGAAGGCGTTATGATAAACAGCGCCGACCATCACGTTGTTGGAGGAAACAGCATTCGATTCCAGGCCGTTCCACAGGGCTGCGACTGTGTAGTGATACTGCTCGGGAGCGGCGCCGTCGGCGAGTGCGTCGGCATACTCGCAACCGGTAACATTCTCTGCCACAACCTGATTGTCGGGATAGCGGGTGACACGATAGGTGATTTCATCAAAATTCACATATCCGTTGTGGAGGCCTGCGGCGGGGGCGGTCCAGCTAATATGGTTTGTGCCGTCCCGGCGTTCAACTTTCACATTCGAGGGGTCGGCGGGGGTGTCGTTTCCTATCCACAGTGATTTCGCTGCGGGGCGGCTGTCACCGTCCTGATTACTCATGGTGACTACAAAGGAATAGTTGCCGGCCTCGGGTGCTGTGTAATCCACGCTCACTGTTTCGCCCCATGCACATGTGCCCGAAGCAAGTTCGGCATCATTGCAGGTGAGTGTATAGTTGAGCGTTCCGCTGCCGGGATTGCCGTCGAAGGTCGACGCGGGTGCCGTGAACGAGACACTGCCGCTGAGCGCTCCCTGCCGGAAGTCGGCGACAAGGTTCTCGGCAGCGGCGGGTGAACCGCCCTGAGGCGCTGCGCCGATAATAAAGAGGCACTTTATTTCTTCCTCGTCCTCAAACTCCATGATAAGCTTTGACTCACAGGTGACGAGATCCACTTCATAGAGACCACATTCCCAGTCGGTAGCTGCATAGAAGCAGACGCCGCTCTCGGGGTCGATCACGGCGGCGCCGTCAAACATCGCATCAATACCCGTGTCGCCTACATAGCTCAGAGAGCCGTTGCTCTTGTCGACTGTATAAAGTTTGCCGCTGCTTTCAAAGGCGTAGAGTGTGCCCTTGGCATCAAAGACCAGGGCTACAATCTTTGCTGACACCGTCGAGACGGTTGTATTTCGGGTGAATGTTTCAGGATTGACGGTGACAAGCTCAAGGGTAATGCCGTCGGCGGCATAGGCACAGGAATAGATAGTTCCATCCAGAGGATCGGCAGCCATCGCGGTGCCTTGAACTGCCGTTGCGGGCACGGGACCTGCAAGACGGCTCCAGTCATCGGTCTTCCATGAGTAGCCGCGACCTGTTCCGTCCACGCCTAAGAATGTGCCGTTATAATAAGCCGAGCCATAAAACATGGCAAAGGAGGGATCCGTTACAACGGCTGTAAATTCGTATTCGTCGGGGGTGAACTTGTAGATACCGACCTGGTCGTTGGGGGCGTAATCAATAATGTTGGCATAAATTGTCGGGGTGGCAGAGGCCGCTGCACGTTGCACAGCCTTGCGCGGTCCCTGACCCGCAACACGGAAATCCCCTTTCAGGCGGGGTTTCCGGTGACGGAGAGTTTCGCCGGTGTTGGCGGGCAATTCCAGGCGCACAGCTTCAGCGGGGCGATCGAGTTGCCGCCTGTCAGGCTGAACAGCAAAAGAATTGCCTGCAGCCAGGCTCAGGACCAGGCCACAAAGCGTTAGTTGCTTTTTTGTCATAGTGAAATGAGTAATAGATAATATTGGTAAATAATTTAATTTGGTACGGGATTGGCAATTCGGCGATAAAGTTAAGAATTTTTTGCCCATGTGATTATAAAAACCAATTATTATCGCAATAATTATTAATTATTAACATTAGCAAACTAAAAAATCTTTGAAATTCTTATCCCCGGCTTAATAAAAGTTCCGGTTAGTGCATAAAAGAGTTCCGGAAGGGAAATGGATTAATCGGCGGGAGGGTACACAAAAAAAGAATGAGAAACGCAAACCGAAGTCTGACAATTTCTCATTCTCCTCTCTCCTCTGGCGGTATGGACGGGACTCGAACCCGCGACCCCCTGCGTGACAGGCAGGTATTCTAACCAGCTGAACTACCACACCATTGAAGATTATTTTTCACTCAACCTCCGTTGAGCGGCTCGGGTTATCACCCGTTTGCGGATGCAAAGTTACGACCGAATTTTGTTCCGTGCAAATATTTCGGCGATTTTTTTTAAAAAAAGTGATAAAAAACCACAAAAACAGCATTACAAGGCCCTCAGAGCCGTATTATCAGAGCCTGTTTCCTATCTGTTGGTAGCTGCTGCCGGTATTCTGGTAGCCATTGCCCGTGCCGCGACGGTTGCCGTTTCCGGGCCGGTTGCCATATCCGCCGATGAATTCATCTTCATCCTCCTCGTCCTCCTCGACAGGCTGTTGCTCGCCGCGGCGCAGCTTGGGCTTGTTCTTGAGAATAGCCTGAGGCTTCTGGCGATCGACCGGTAGCTCATAGATGTCCCACGATTGCTCGATATCCCAGTTGCGGCGCAGATCGAGCTTCTTGGGATAATAAGCGACCTCCTCGGGCTGGATAGAGTCGAGCAAGCCCGTGGTCCATATCCCGTCACCGTTGTCGTCAAAGAACATGCGCGCATAGTAGGTGCCGGGATTGACATATCGGAAGACGGCCTTGCCGTCGACGACGCGGGCGCGCAACTGCGGAGCGTCGCCGCTGCTGAGCAACTCGACAACCGCGGTGGAATCGGCACCTACAAGTGTAAACGTGAGATTGGAATATTCCTCGAGAGCCTTCACCGAGAATTCACGGCTGACCGCCGGATTGTGTTCTCCATAGATACTGACGACCGCGGCCGAGTCGACGGTAAAGCGGTATTTGTTGCCGGGAACCCACGCGACATTAATGTTGCGGGTGAGCAGCGGCTCGAGCGAGTCAGGCTCGAGGATGAAGTCATTGACGGGCGTCCACAATGTATCGACAAGCATTTCAAGGGCCATGGCGGCAGTGTCGAGGCTCTCGACCGGCTGAGAGAAGGTAAAGGTGAAAGGCTTGTTGACATCCTGTGACGTTGCCGCCGCGTTGATCTGCAGTAGGTCAAGCTTGGGTGGCACGGTGTCAACCGGCGCCTTGGAAGGCTTGGAGGGACGACGCAGGAAGAACCTGAGCGTGTCGGTCTTCCAGTATAACTGCTCGAGCGAGTCGGGAACCCGATAGCTCACGGAGAGCATCAGCGAATCGTTTTCGAGGGCAACCCGGTCGCGCAGCCACAGGGTCAGCGAGTCACCGGTGACATTGAATTGCTCCACTGCCCAGTCGGCCGCGGGAGCTCCGTCGAGCTCCGTTCCCACGATATTAACCCGGGGCAATGAATCGGTAGGGGCGCCGAGGACGATAGTCGCGCGCCGCTGGTCATCGCGGCGGTAATCCTTGAGATATTGCGGCTTATAGTCTTCGTTAAACCATGTGAGCAGCAGATCGTTGGGAAGGAAACGACGTCCGGGACGCGTGATGATGGAGTCGCGGCCCTCGCTGTCATAAAGCGTGTCAACGACCTCGATAGTCTCGACAGTCGGGACGATGAGGGAGTCCAGGAAGGCAACATCTTCCGAGCGGTCCCAGTGGTAGTCGCGGTTGATGTCGTTGAAGGCATAGACGCGGTAGGCGCCCGGGGCGAGGTTGCGTATCGTGAACTGGCCCAGCTGATTGGTGCGGGCGATACGTATCGGAGGTAGAGTGCGGATTGCCGTATCGGCCGTGTTGAGATAGGCGCCTACAAGAATCCCCTGGGCCGGCTCAAGGTTGGACGCCTGGAGCACAAGCCCCGAGATGCGCAGGGTGTCAATGGTCGACCCGGTGGAAAAATCAAGGGCAAAGCCGTCAAGCACGTTTCCCTCGTTGAGGTCCTTGATTGCGTCGCCGAAGTCGATGGTGTAGGTCATGTCCTTGACGAGGGTGTCGCGGAGTTCAACCGTCACACGCCGGCCGTTGGCCGACACTGCCGGGGCCTGCAACTGCACGGGCGATATCACGACCTTGTTGAAGGCATCCTCGAGCTGGACGTTTTCATCAAAATAAAGGGTAAACGAGTGGCGCTTGACGCCGGTGTCGCCGGGAGCCGGATTGGAACGCACGAAGACCGGAGGCTTCTCGTCGCGCGGACCACCCCCGGGACGACCTATGCTGGCACAGGCCGCCACAAGAAGGGCGATAACGGGAATGAGAAACAGTCTCAGGGATTTCACAGCGACCGGGCGGGTTAACGACGCTTAAATCGACAGGCGGCGCAGGGTGTTGAGCAGCTCGCGGTTGATAGGCTTGTCGTTCTTGATGGCTTTGGTGAAGGGGACATAGACGATTTCGTCGTTCT
>CAYVTB010000032.1:0-16295 GCA_964454365.1 uncultured Bacteroides sp.
GCAGCGGGCGTTCGGGAAACAGTTGAAATATAGATTAACGTGCGAGCACGAGTCTGGAGATGCCGTCGGCGGTGATGATGTAGGCGCCTGGAGCGGGAAGGTCGACGTGGTCGACATCTGTTGCGGTCATCACTGCTGCGCCGCTGACGGTGTGAACCGTGACAATGGCGGCGTTGCCGGCGAAGTCGGCGCGGAGGCCGTGGACGCTGATGGCAAGGTTAGCACCGTTTTCAACGTCGGCGATGGCGGCGGCGTCACCAACTGCATAGCAGGCAAGGCCATTGCCCGCGGAGTAAACATAGACGCGCACATAACCGTCTTCATCCTTGACGAAGTCGATCGGTGATGAACCCTCGGCGTTGTCGGCAGTGCCGAAGGCAGTGGCGGGAACCGTGGCGAAGGTCGAGAGAGTCGAGAAGTCGCGACCGCCTGCGGCGAGCGTTGCCATAGTATAGCTTGAGCCACTTGCAGCGGCGCCCGAGTTGTAGACTACGACGGGTGTGTTGTTGACGGTAAATTCAACGATGCCGTTGTCGGTCAAAGGAATGCCTTCCATTGCGCCGGGAGCCTGTGCAAGGGAGCCCTTGATTTCACCGGTAGCAAAATTATAGACAGCTGCCGGGGCTTCTGTACCGTCGACATAACAATGGTTTTCGTCGATGGGGAAGATGCGTGGTGCGGTGCCGAAGCTCGATGCTTCGCCTACGAATTCACGGGTGGTGAATGTCTGAGTGTCGGTAACTTCACCGTCTTCGACAGTCCAGCGGATGAGAGTGCCCTTGTTGTGGCAGACGGCAAAGACGTAGTACAGGTTGGAGGTTACATCGCCATAGACAGCAGCGTAGTCAACGCGGGTGGAAGTAGCTGTGCGCCCCTTGAGTTCGGCAATAACGGTGACTTCTCCGGTGGCGAGGTTTACCAGACCGAGGTGAAGGGGTCGCGATGTGAGGGTCCCTGTCTGATCGATGATACAGATGTTGTTGCGCGAGTCTTTGACAATCTGATTGCAGGGCCAGTTAGCCGCGACTTTGTTACATGTCAACTGCAGATCGCGGACATGCTCGCCGGTGAAAGCGTCGTACTGGCGCAGAGAGAAGGCAGCCCCGCGGCTGTTGTCGTCGCGCTGGGTGACATAGACAAAGTCGGGCGTAGCAGCCATCGAGCGGTGGAAGGAGCCTTCGCCGTCAAAAGAGAGCGACGACGGACCTTCGGTGGTCGAGCGGTACCAGAGATTGGTTACTGCAAAGGATCCGGTAGCGGTGACGGGATCAACTGTCACTTCATAGCCTTCCTCGATGTCGCCGGGTTGACCGCGACGAACCGAGAAAGAGTAGGCTTCGGAAATCGATGAGTTGACGCGTCGGCCGTGAACGATGACGCGCCAATAGAAGTTACCTGCACCGAGAACTGCAGAGTGAACCGTGTGGGCGGTCTCCGGAGCAGCCACGAAAGTGCTGTAAACGGGCACCTCGAAATCGGCGTCGCGGGCAATTTCAAGGTAGTAACGCTCGGCGTCCTTCACTGATGTCCATGACAGGTTGATGTTGCCTGCGTCAAGAGTCGAGCCGTCGGTCGGTTGCAGGAGCTCGGCTTTATCGGCTAACTGACGGGTAGGAGAGAAGAAGGCGCGCCCTTCGGTGTAGTTATAAAGTTTGTCGGGCTCGGCGACCGCGACTCTCCAATAGAGTTTGGAGTTGTTGCCGAGGTTGGAGAGGTCAAAGGTTGCTGTAGGTTCCGTCAGACAGTCTTGCGCCATAGGGATTGAGGAAAAGTCGGGCAGTGTCGAAAGTTCGATGACATATTCTGCTCCGGGAACGGCAGTCCATGTAAAGACTGCATCCCAGTCGACAACCGCATCGGCTTCGGGAGTGAGCAAAGTTGTAGAAGTGGAGCGCTCACCGGTATAGTTGACGGTGGCGGGAGCATATTCAAAACCATAGCCGTCATAAACACATACGGCATACCAATAATTATTACGAAGTTCTTCGGGCAGAACATATTCATTAGCATAGGAAACATCCACGAGAAAGCGGCCATCAATGCCGTCACCGGCTTCATCCATAGCCTCCTCAAGCGAGTAGAGCATGGGTACAGCATAAATAGAATAGCGCATGATTGTAGTTTCGCGCTTCATAATCACAGGATCCCACGACAGCTTGCCGTCGGCGTCAACGGTTGCGCCCTCGGGAGCGTCGTATTCGACGTGATCTTTCCAGGTCAAGGGCGGTATCAACGACGGACGTTGGTAGCTATTAGTTTCGAGCCAGTCGCCGAGGCCTGAGAATTCTGGACCGTCAAAGTAAGCAGCGCTGTAGTAAACTTGCCCGGGGGCTTTGTCTATCGCATTAGTACGACCGATTTCTACCTGAGCCACAAACTCGTTCCAACCTGTTTCATTGTTGCCTCCGAAGGCCGGTTTGTCGACTTTATAAGCCGCCATTGAGTTGTAATTATGCCGGCCGAAGTATTCGGCGACGTAGGCCCACCACTCGGCTATAGGAGTGAAATAGGCGGGACCCTCGGTACGTGCCCAGTAGATCTGAGGTGATATGAAGTCGATGGTGCCTTCGCACAACCATGCGAGAGGGTCGGCATAGATTTGGTCGTACTGCCAGTCACTACCGGCTTTTGGAGGTTCGAGACCATAGTAGTGAGCGGAAGCTCCTGCGGTACCGGCCGGGCCGATGCCGTAGTGCATGTCGGGACGGTCGTTCTGGATCATCTCGTACAACTCTGCAACGAACTCGTTGACGTTGCGACGGCGCCAGTCGGCTATAGACATGCCGGTCTTCGCATCCTCCCAGATCTGATAGTCGCCTGCGTCGGGACCTTCGGACAGTTTGTCATTTGGATAGAAATAATCGTCGAAAATCATACCGTCAATATTATAGTTGGTATAGACTTCCTTGATTACATCGAGGCAGTGCTGACGCGCTTCGGGAATGGCCATGTTGAAGATTGTCCATTTGCCGCTCTTGAGCTCCCAGCCTTTTTCACGCCATTCAAGGTCGAAGTCGGTATAATAGACACGTCCCTGATGATCGATACGGAAGGGGTTGATCCAGGCGTAAAGCTCCAGACCGCGCTTGTGACACTCTTCGATGGCAAACTGTAGCGGATCCCAGCCCGGGTCAAGACCGCGAACGCCGGTGATTGATGCGCTCCACGGTTCCAGGGTAGACTTGTAGAGAGCATCGGCCAAAGGTCGCACCTGGAGGCAGATTCCCGTGAAGTTGTGTCGCTTGAAGTTCTCGATGTACTCGATAAAGGCAGCTTGAGCGTCACGCTTGTCTTCTTCCGTGGTACCCATATAGTCGCTGCGCGGCCAGTCGATGCCCATAGCCGCCATCCATACCGAGCGGAATTCGCGTTTTGGTGATTCCCCTGCCGAGGCAGTCAGTGCGGAAAGTAGTAGACCGCCCGCGGCAATAATAGTTTTAAGTCTTAATTTCATCAGTAAGAATTTAAGGGTTGGTTAAGGAATAAGTTGATTGATAAATAAAAACGGATTGATTGAATGTGGTGGAAAGGTTACATAACCCTGTTCGCAGTAGAAAGCCTAAGTCATATTCTTTTTCATGGTTGTAAAATTCTGTCCTATAGGCTTTTCAAATTTGGACTTAAGATTAACAAAAAAAGCGTGAAAGCCTGTACCCATTGCTCGTTCTTCCCATAGAGGCTCTCGCATTGCCCAACTCAGAAGAACGAGCAACGCCGAAGCCTCACGCTGAATGATATGCCGGTTAGGGATTGCTCACGCAACCTCTAAAGGAATAACACTCGAGACATCTACTGTTGCTAAATTCCTGACTGAGTTTAGAATTTGCGAGATTCCTATGGGTCAAGAATAAGCGCCAAGTAACGCTTAAAGATATGTCTTTGCCAAGGCACATTGCCCGGGCGATCTGCACCCCGCCCACTTACCCTTTTCAGGCCTCGGCGAGAGAAATGCGCAGCGAAGTTAAGGAGAATATTCGGAATAACAAACATTCTCCCTTAAAAATCTCGAATAAAAAATTTTACACGATAAGTTGAAGAGCATATCATGCGGATGAATGTAAGTTTTGGGGAAATTTGAGTGAATTTATTAAAAAATGAATTAACTTTGTGGTGAATTTGCGTAAAGACCGTTTGATGAAATTTATAGGCGCACACGTTGAGGGTTATCCTCTTGTTTCCGGGGCACCGCAGCAGGCTTCTGCTCTGGGTGCAACGGCCTTTGCATTGAATCTAACTGACCCGGCCCGTTTCTCTTGCCCCGCGATCAGCGACGAGGAAGTGGCTGCATTCAAGGAGAACTGCCTCCTGCACGGTTTCAGCCCCGAGGTTGTGCTCCCTCACGCCGGTTTTGTCATAAATCTTTGTTCGCCGGATGCGCGCAAACTGAAGCTTTCGCGCATAGCTTTGGCCAATGAACTGGAAAGAGCCGGCCGTCTCGGTCTCGTCATGGTAAACTTCCATCCAGGCGCTACCCTTGGCAAGATGGATGATGGAGATGCCTTGAAGCTCGTGGCGGAATCTATTAATGATGTTCTTGCCCGTACAAGCAATGTCACTGCGGTGATTGAAAACACAGCGGGCCAGGGCTCCAATATCGGTTGGAATTTCGGCCAGCTCGGAGCAATCATCGCAGGTGTCGAGGACAAGAGCAGGGTTGGGGTGTGCATCGACACGGCCCACGCCTTTGCGGCAGGTTATGATCTCGGCACTGAAGACGGGCGCCGCAAGACATGGGATGAGTTTGACTCGGAAGTCGGTTTCAGCTATCTCCGCGGTATGCACCTCAATGACTCGCAACGCCCCTGCGGAAGTCGCATCGACCGCCATGCTCCTTTAGGTCAAGGGACTATCGGCGCAGTGTGCTTTGCGGAAATAATGAAGGACAGCCGGTTTGACAATATCCCCCTGATTCTCGAGACGCCCGATCCGGCCCTGTGGCAAAAGGAGACGGCGTGGTTAATGGAACAATATCTTAAAGAATAAAAATATCATAATTTACTTGTCTGAAATCATGAAAAGCAAAAGTGACTTGAGTTTCTGGAAGCTGTGGAACCTGAGCTTCGGATTTTTCGGAGTACAGATCGCCTATGCGCTTCAAAGCTCGCAGGTGAGCCGCATCTTCTCAACCATCGGCGCAGATCCCCACGATCTGAGCTATTTCTGGATATTGCCCCCTCTGATGGGCCTTATCGTTCAACCGATTGTAGGCGCTGCGAGTGACAAGACGTGGAACCGCTTCGGTCGTCGACTTCCCTATCTGTTGGTAGGAGCCCTGGTGGCAATCATCGTGATGTGTTTCCTTCCTAATGCCGGCAGCCTCGGCCTGGGTGTTTCCTCGGCAATCATCTTCGGCCTCGTGATGCTGATGTTCCTTGACACATCCATCAACATGGCTATGCAGCCCTTCAAGATGCTTGTGGGCGACTTCGTCAACGAGCGCCAGAAAGGTCTGGCCTATTCGATACAGAGCTTCCTTTGCAATGCAGGCTCGGTTGTAGGATATATCGCGCCTATTGTACTCGCGCTTTTCCTGAGCAATACCGCCCCCTCGGGCCAGGTGCCTCCCACGGTTACCTGGGCGTTCTACATCGGGGCCGCCGTGCTCCTGCTCTGCGTGGTCTACACGATGGCCAAGGTTAAGGAAATGCCTCCCAAGGAATATGCCGAATATCACGGCATCAAGGAGCAGCCTGCCGGTAAGAAGGAGAAAACCAATGTGTGGAAGCTTCTGGTTAATGCTCCCAAGGTGTTCTGGACAGTTGGTCTCGTGCAGTTCTTCTGCTGGGCTGCTTTCCTTTATATGTGGACATATTCAACTGACGCTATCGCAGGCCACAGCTTTAACGCACCCTCGACGCGCATGGTTACCGGCGTGACTATCGACGGCAAGCAGTACAATGACAAATATCTCTTCAACGGCAACAAGCCCGTCATCAATGACGGTCATCTTGCAATCGCAGGCATTGAGGTAGACGGTACTTTCAGCTCACCCCGCACGGTTGTTGTTGACGGTGACACCGTGATCAAGAACTCCCAGGTAGTATATGAATACGGTATACCCAAGGCCGAAGTCGTTGCCTCGGGTAACGGCCGCGGCATGCTCGCCGCCAAGGGCCAGACCATCAAGATTGATGAGAACGAGCCTCTGGGCGTAGCCGAGAATGCTTATACTGTCTCGGAACTGTCGCTCGTAGAACCCGGAACCACGCTTGTCATGGCCCATATCGCCAAGGACAACGGCAACAACGGCGAATACATCCTCGAGCAGACTTCTACCCTCCCTGCCATCAAGTCTAATGAAGATATTGAGGTGAATTATACCACGGTGCTCAACGCGGCTTCCAAGGAATATCAGGACGCCGGTGACTGGAACGGTGTGCTTCTCGCCATCCAGGCCATAGCTGCAGTTATCTGGGCTGTAGTTCTCGCCACATTCCGTCGCCGCAAACCGGCCTACTCGCTGAGCCTTCTTATCGGTGCCCTGGGCTTTATCTCTGTTTACTTCATCAAGGACCACTATGTACTTGCTGTAAGCTACGCCCTGATGGGTTGTGCATGGGCTGCAATCCTTTCAATGCCGTTCACTATCCTCACCAATGCTCTTTCGGGCGGACATATCGGCACCTACCTTGGACTTTTCAACTGCACTATCTGTATTCCTCAGATTGTTGCTGCACTTTGCGGCGGTCTTATCCTCCATTGCTTCCCGGCAGCCGAGAACGGAGCTCCCATGACAGTGTGCATGCTTGTCGTTTCCGGTGTCCTGCTGCTGCTCGGCTCGTTTGCCGTTTGGAATATCAAGGAAACTTTCGGCGAGAGCCATTCCAAGGAGCTTGAGGATATGACATTGTCTCAGATGGCATCTGACGAGGACATCTGATTTTATGGAATCAATACGTCAACTTTTTAAAATCGGCCTGGGGCCTTCGAGTTCTCACACCATGGGACCTCGAAAGGCCGCAGGCCTTTTTGCACGCGAAGCGGCCGGAGCTGCCTCGTGTGTCGTCACCCTTTATGGCGCGTTGGCGGCAACCGGCGTCGGCCACCTCACTGACAAGGCTATCCTTGATGTGCTGGGCCCCGTGGTGCCGACAACAATTGACTGGCAGCCTGATACAGTGCTTCCTTTCCACACCAATGGCATGAAATTCACGGCCTATGACGCCGAAGGAAAAGTTGTAGCTGAAGAAACTTTCTATTCGATCGGTGGCGGCGACATTGTCAAGGAGGGCGAGTCGCGACGCACGGCCGAGTCAATCTACCCCATGACGAAGATCAAGGATATTCAGAAATGGTGTGAGGAGACGGGCCGCAGCTATTGGGAATATGTAGGGCAGATAGAAGGAGATGAAATATGGGACTACCTGCGACAAGTGTGGCAGGTGATGAAAGCGGCCGTCGAGCGCGGCATCGAGGCAGAGGGTGTGTTGCCAGGCGGACTCGGCGTGAGGCGCAAGGCTGTTAGTTACTATGTCCACGCAGCCGGCTATAATTCATCGCTCAAGAGCCGAGGACTGGTTTATGCCTATGCCCTGGCGGTGAGCGAGGAAAATGCGGCAGGCGGCGAGATTGTAACGGCTCCGACCTGCGGGTCGTGCGGAGTGCTGCCGGCCGTGCTCTATCATCTGCACACGTCCAAGGGCTTTTCGGAGCAGCGGATTCTACGCGCTCTGGCTACAGCAGGATTATTCGGCAATGTTGTGAAGTACAATGCATCGGTTTCCGGCGCGGAAGTCGGCTGTCAGGGTGAGGTAGGCGTCGCTTGCGCTATGGCTGCAGCCGCCGCATCACAGCTCTTCGGTGGAACTCCGGCCCAGATAGAGTATTCGGCCGAAATGGGCCTCGAGCATCACCTGGGCCTGACGTGTGACCCTGTCTGTGGTCTCGTTCAGATTCCATGTATCGAACGAAATGCCTACGCCGCCGCCCGCGCCCTCGATGCCAATCTATACGCGGCATTCTCCGACGGACGTCATAGTGTAGACTTTGACCGTATTGTAGAAGTGATGAAAGTTACCGGCCACGACATACCCTCGTTGTACAAGGAAACTGCAAAGGGTGGTCTTGCGGCTATAAAATAAATGTGATATGATAGTCAACAGCGCAAAGTTTGAGACAAGTGCCCCGTCAGCGGCCAAGTGTCCCGCCTCGGGCGGTATGCCTGAGTATGCCTTTATCGGTCGCTCCAATGTGGGTAAATCCTCATTGATAAACATGCTCACCGGACACAAGGGGCTGGCGATGACGTCGGCCACTCCCGGCAAGACAATGCTTATCAATTTTTTCAAGATCAATGACGCCTGGCGCATCGTCGACCTGCCGGGTTACGGATATGCACGTCGCAGTAAGGAAGACCGCAAGAAGCTTGAGACAATGATCAAGGATTATATCCTCAACCGCAGCGAGCTGACTTGTCTATTCGTGCTCATCGACAGTCGTCACAAGCCCCAGAAAATCGATCTTGAATTTATTGACTGGCTCGGCGAAAACGGCGTTCCCTTCGCTATTGTCTTCACCAAGCTCGACAAGCTGTCGCCGGTCGCCGGTAAAAAATCGGTGGAAGCCTACTGCAATATGTTGAAAGAAACTTGGGAGGAATTGCCGCCTATTTTCGCGACCTCATCGGAAGACCGTCGCGGCCGCGACGCACTTCTCGACTATATAGATAGTATCAACAAGCAACTGTAACGAATATTCTTATTTGTTCGGCAGTTAACGTTTAACTCAACAGTTCTATATTAGAATACCGGTTTTAAGGATATCAGAATAGAGAGGATTGTTTTTATCATCTGTTAAAAGAACAGGCTCTATTAAATTGCTTATCTTGCGTCGAAGTTTCCATAACAAAGGAGTGTCGGCAAAATAATCCTCGTTGAGATGATCTACTACGACAGCGATATCGATATCACTATTTTCAGAAAAAGTCCCCTTGCTGAACGAGCCATAAAGATAAAGGGCCTTTAGAGGCAATCGCTCGGCAACGGCTACTTTATAGCGTTGTGCCAATCTTATAGCTTCTTCTTTATCCATATTCTCAGTTCATCAGTATTCTTAATAAGTTCTCGGCATCGTTCGGCATTAAGACTTTTCATTAAACGTTCCTTATATGAAGGATAACGGGCTTCTATATTAAGAGGTTCAAGGGAGTCTATTAAATCAAGTTGATCTTCTGTCATCTCGGCATCTAAACCAGTTCTTTCAGCCAATCGGGAAAGACTATGAATCTTTAGTGGCGGTTCTTTTAATACGCTGCTCCAATATGCTTTAAGCATCTTCTCGATTACTTGGTGGCACATAAAGCCAACATAGAGAAATCGCTTGGTGTCCAACATAGCATTGGCGGTGTCGAAATCATAATCCGACATCTCAATCCAATATGTTACCTTTTCGTTCATTAGTGATTATTCATTCTCAGTGCAAATGTAATAAATATCTTTAAAATTTCAGTGCATAATGTAGATAAAACTGGTGAGATTAGATTTTAAACGATGCAGCGCTGTCCTCGGGTGAGGGCAGCGCTGCGCGCTATAATGAAATAGGGAATAATTCAGAAATTATTTGAGAGCGTCCTTGACGGCGTCGTTGGGAACCATTTCTTCTTTGAAGACATAGGCGCCGGTTTTGGGAGACTTCACCATTTTGATGACCTTTGAGTAGGTGCGGCCTTCACCCTTCTGGAGTGATGCGACGGTTTTCTTTGCCATATCTTAAAGGAGTTATTTGATTTCTTTGTGGACAGTTACTTTCTTAAGAATGGGGTTATATTTCTTAAGCTCGAGTCTCTCGGTAGTGTTTTTGCGGTTTTTGGTGGTGATATAACGCGAAGTGCCGGGCATACCGCTTGCCTTGTGTTCGGTGCACTCGAGGATAACCTGAACGCGATTACCTTTAGCTTTCTTTGCCATAGTTGGTTAGAATCCTAAATATTTAATATCGTTTTCTTTAAATAAGCCTTTTTCAATAGCCTGGTTAATTGCGGTATTGAGGCCCAGCTTGTTGATGGTGCGGAGGCCGGCGGCAGAGATTGTGAGAACAATCCACACGTCACGTTCAACCCAGTAGAACTTCTTGTTAAAGAGGTTAACGTTGAATTTGCGCTTGGTGCGACGCTTTGAGTGTGATACGTTGTTTCCCACCATCGCTTTTTTGCCTGTGATTTGACAAATCTTTGACATGGCTTTTGTTACGGTTTATCTGTTTTTCGTTTTTTTGTTTGTCGTCGGTGGCGCCTATCGCAGGTCTCATATCGTCGGCCGGGTGCATCTTTCCCGGCGACTTTCAAGGATGAGCCACAAAACGCCTGCAAAGTAAGTGATTTTTTTTGAGTTGTGCAAATTTTATTAAAAGAAATTCTTTTGTGTAGAATTAATATTGCAAAATAGAATTTGATATGTTCGGGTGAAGGCCTAACGCCGCCGTTGCATTATGGGAATAATAAGTTGTATAAGACTTATAGAAAGAATAAAGGGACGCCGAGCATTGAGCCCTCGGCGTCCCTTTATATTCACTGTCTTGCAGGTAAGTAGTTATTATGTTATTTTACTACGATTTTTTTGACTGCGCTGCCTTGATGTATGATATAGAGTCCGGGGTTAAGGTCTTCAGTTGAATCAGCGACCTTTACACCTGCAAGATTATAGACTTCGCAGGGTAAGTTACTGTCGATATCTTCAGTGATAACTTCGATACCATTAAATTCAAAGGCTTGGATAGTGTTGAAGTTCTTCCAAGGGTCGATAAGTTTAGATTTTTCCACAGCTGTTTCCGGAACATATAAAGTTGCTTTGCTGTAATTATCAGAACTAAATACGTATTTGTTAAATTCAACGGGATCTTCTGCGTCATAATATACTGAGGTAATGTTGCTACATCCTACAAAAGCAGTATTGCCGATTGATGTAACCGAGTTGGGGATTACAATTGATTTCAGCCCTGTGCAGCCTGCGAAAACCCATTCGCCGATTGATGTAACCGAGTTGGGTATTACAACCGATGTTAAATCGAAACATTCGGCAAAAGTTGAGTAGCCGATCGAGGTGACCGAGTTGGAAATTTCAACCGAAGTCAGACTGATGCAGACGTTGAAAGCCAAATCGCCGATTGATGTAACAGAGTCGGGTATTACAATCGATGTCAGTCTATAGCAGAGCTCGAAAGCACTCTCGCCGATTGATGTAACCGAGTTGGGGATTTCAATCGAAGTCAGTCCGGAGCAGCCGTAGAAAGCAGAGTCGCCGATTGATGTAACCGAATCGGGGATTATAATCGATGTCAGACCGCTGCAGGCGTAAAAAACAGAGTTGCCGATTGATGTAATCGAGTGGGGGATTTCAATTGAAGTCAATCCGGAGCAGCCGTAGAAAGCAGAGTCGCCGATTGATGTAACCGAATTGGGGATTTCAATTGAATACAGGCGGCAACCGAATAAAGCATAGTTGTTGATTGAGGTAACCGATTGAGGTACATCATAATCGCCGGTTAATCCTTCAGGACATCGTATCAATATCGTTTTATCACGGTTAAATAGGACTCCGTCAGTTGAGCTGTAATTTGGGTTGTTAACGTCCACATTAATGGCTGTAAGTCGGCTACAGCCTACGAAAGCGCGGTCGCCGATTGAAGTAACCGAGCCGGGGATTTCTATCGATGTCAGACAACTGTCGTAGAAAGCAGAGTCACCTATGGAAGTAACTGAATTACCTAATTCCACCGAAGTCAAGCTATCACAGAACTCGAAAGCGCCCTCGCCGATGGAGGTTGCCGCGTCGTGGATTTCCACAGAAGTCAGGTTGCTGCAGCTGCAGAAAGCCAAGTCGCCGATTGAAGCAACAGATGCAGGGATTTCCACAGAAGTCAGGCTTCTGCAGCTTTCGAAAGCCGACTCGCCGATAGAGATAACCGAGTTGGGAATTTCTATCGAAGTAAGGTCGTTGCAAGCGGAGAAAGCATAATCGTTGATAGATGTAACCGATTGAGGTATAATATAATCACCGTCTAATCCTTCAGGACATCGCAGCAGTATTGTTTTATCACGATTAAATAGGACTCCGTCAATTGAACTGTAATTTGGGTTGTTAATATCAACATTAATGGCTGTAAGGCCGCTGCAACCGTGGAAAGCATAGTCGCCTATTGAAGTAAGCGAGCCGGGAATTTCAATCGAAGTCAGGCCGGTGCAGTTGAAGAAAGCCCATTCGTCGATAGAGGTTACCGAGCCTGGAATTTCAATCTTAGTCAGACCGGTGCAATAGGCAAAAGCATTAAAGCCGATAGATGTAACCGTGTTGGGAATTACAATCGAAGTCATATCCCAGCAACCGTTGAAAGCGTAATCGCTGATTGAGATAACTGTATACTCAGTGTCTCCATCCCTGGCAATTTCAGGAATAATCAAATTACCGGTAACCTGGTTCCCGGCTTCGTACATGTAACCTTCCTTGGTTTTGCAGGTCTTGCTGTTCTCGTCGATGATGGTGTAGGTAAGAGTCTGATCGTTATACTCGTAAGTAAAGTCATGGGCATAGGTTGACAATGCCGTGAGCATGCCGAGTAAAACTGATATAATATTTTTCATTGCATTATTTTGACGTGGTTGATTTAATCGACGGCCTGACGGACGCCCGGTTTCGCGGGCGCCCGACCGGACGGTCGGTTGGAACGATGTGAGAATGGAAAACGCCCGCCCTTACCGCGGGCGTTTTATACTGTGGATAGATGATTTTTAGCGGGCGAGCACGAGGCGGGAGATGCCGTCGGCAGTGATGATGTATGCGCCGGGAGCGGGGAGGTCAACGTGGTCGACGCCGGCAGCTGTGATCACCGAGGCACCGCTGACGGTGTGAACCGTGACAAGAGCAGCGGTGCCGGCGAAGTCGGCGCGGAGACCGTGGACGCTGATGGCGAGGGCTGCGCCGTTTTCAATGTCGGCGATAGCTGCTGCATCACCCACGGCGTAGCAGGCGAGGCCGTTGCCGGGCGAGTAAACATAGACGCGTACATATCCGTCTTCATCCTTGACGAAGTCGATCGGCGATGAGCCGTCGGCATTGTCGGCTGTACCGAAGGCAGTGGCGGGAACGGTTGCAAAGGTCGAGAGAGTCGAGAAGTCGCGACCGCCGGCGGCGAGGGTAGCCAGAGTGTAGCTTGAGCCCTTGGCAGCAGCGCCGGAGTTGAAGACTACTACGGGAGTGTTGTTAACGGTGAATTCAACGATGCCGTTGTCAGAGGTTGGCACACCTTCCATGGCGCCGGGAGCCTGGGCAAGGGATCCCTTGATTTCGCCTGTAGCGAAGTTGTAGACGGCTGCGGGTGCCGCGGAGCCGTCGACGTAGCAGTGGTTTTCGTCAATGGGGAAGATGCGCGGAGCAGTTCCGAAGTTGGAGGCTTTGCCGACGAATTCACGGGTGGTGAATGTCTGTGTCTCGGTAACCTCACCGTCTTCAACGGTCCAGCGGATGAGGGTACCCTTGTTGTGGCAGACGGCAAAGACATAGAAGAGCTCAGAGGTTACATCGCCATATACCGCAGCGTAGTCGACACGGGTAGAAGTAGCGGTACGGCCCTTGAGCTCAGCGACTTCAGTGACTTTACCGGTGGCGAGGTTAACGAGGCCGAGATGAATGGGACGTGAAGTGACGGTCGATGACTGGTCAAAGATGCAGATGTTGTTGCGCGAGTCCTTGACAACTTGGTTGCAGGGCCAGGAAGCGACGTTTTCGATGCCGGTGAGCTGCAGATCGCGGATATGCTCGCCGGTGAAGGCGTCATACTGGCGCAGGGTAGCTGCGGCTGTGCGGCTGTTAGCGTCGCGCTCGGTTACATAGACAAAGTCGGGTGTAGCGGCCATCGAACGGTGGAAGGAACCTTCGCCTTCAAAGGAGAGCGTCGAGGGACCACCGGCTGTCGAGCGGTACCAGAGGTTAGTGACGGCGATGGAGCCGGGAGCAGTTACGGGATCGACGGTTACTTCATAGCCTTCCTCGATGTCACCGGGCTGGCCGCGGCGAACGGTGAAAGAGAAGGCGTCGGAAATTGATGAGTTGACGCGCCGGCCGTGAACAATGACGCGCCAGTAGAAGGTGCCTGAGCCGAGAACAACGGAGTTAACGGTGTGGGACGTTTCAGGAGCGAGAACATATGTGCTGTAAACGGGCACAGAGAAATCGGTGTCGCGGGAGATTTCAAGATAGTAACGCTCGGCATTTTTTGCAGGCTGCCATGAAAGATTTATATCTCCGGCTTCAAGAGTCGAGCCATCGGCGGGCTGCAAAGGAGTTGCTTTGTCAGCTACCTGACGAGTAGGAGAATAGAAGGGGCGCCCTTCGGTGTAATTGTAGAGTTTGCCGGGCTCGGCGACGGCGACGCGCCAGTAGAGCTTGGAGTTGTTGCCGAGATTTGAAAGGTCAAAGGTAGCGGTCGGCTCTGTGAGACGGTCCTGCATCATAAGAATAGATGAGAAGTCAGGCATGGTAGAGAGTTCAACGACATATCCGGCGCCGGGAACTTCATCCCAGGTGAAGACTGCATCCCAGTCGACGACAGCATCAGCCTCGGGCGTGAGCAAGGACGTTGACACGGAGCGCTCTCCTGAATAGTTGACTGTTGCGGGCGCATATTCAAAGCCGTAACCGTCATAAACGCAGATCGCATACCAATAATTATTACGGAGATGCTCGGGAAGAATGAATTCCGTTGCATAGGAAACATCCACGAGGCAGCGGCCGTCAATGCCGTCGCCATCGGCTTGTGATGCCTCTTCGAGCGAGTGACTCATGGGAACGGCATAAATAGAGTAACGCATGATGGTGTTGTCGCGTTCAACTGAAACGGGATTCCAGGAAAGCTTACCGTTGGCGTCAACGGTTGCACCTTCGGGCGCGCCGTACACGGTGTGTTCTTTCCAAGTGAGCGGTGGTATGAGGGCCGGGCGCTGGTAACTGTGTTCACCGAGCCAGTCACCGAGGCCCCAGAGATCGGGACCGTCAAACTGGGCGGCGCTGAAATATATCTGGCCGGGAGCATGGTCTTCTGCATTGGCGCGACCTAAATCAATCTGAGCTACAAATTCATTCCAGCCCTTTTCGTTGTTGCCGCCGAAAGCAGCTGTTTCGACCTTATAGGAAGCCATCGAGACGTAGTTATGGCGTCCGAAATGATCGGCGACATAAGCCCACCACTCGGCCACGGGCTTGAAGTAGGCCGGACCCTCGGTGCGAGACCAATAGATCTGAGGCGAGATAAAGTCGATGGTGCCTTCGTGGAGCCATGCGAGTGGATCGGCGTAAATCTTATCATACTGCCAGTCGCTGCCGGCTGTGGGCGGTTTTACTCCGTGAAGTGCGGAGGATGCGCCTGCGGTACCGGCCGGGCCTATGCCATAGTGCATGTCGGGGCGGTCGGTCTGAATCATCTCATAAAGCTCGGCGACAAATTCATTGACATTGCGACGACGCCAGTCAGCAATCGACAGTCCGGTCTTGGCATCTTTCCAAATCTGGTAGTCACCTGCCGAGGGGCCTTCGGCAAGTTTGTCATCGGGATAGAAATAGTCGTCGAAAATCAAGCCGTCAACGCTGTAGTTGGTGTAGATTTCCTTGATAACGTCAAGGCAGTGCTGGCGAGCCTCGGGAATCGCCATGTTGAAGATGGTCCACTTGCCACTCTTGAGTTCCCAGCCTTTTTCACGCCATTCAAGGTCAAAATCAGTCGAATATATCGCACCTTGATTGGTGATGCGGAAGGGGTTTATCCATGCATAACATTCGAGACCGCGCTTGTGGCATTCCTCGATGGCAAACTGGAGAGGGTCCCATCCCGGATCAACGCCGCGCTCGCCGGAGACTGACGCGCTCCAGGGTTCCAGAGTCGACCGGTAGAGAGCATCTGCCATGGGACGAACCTGGAGGCAGATCCCGGTGAAATTGTGTCGCTTGAAGTTATCGAGGTACTCAATTAAAGAGGCCTGAGCATCAAGCCTGTCCTTTTCAGATGTGCCCTGACAATCATTTCGGGGCCAGTCAATACCCATAGCGGCCATCCAGACCGAGCGGAATTCACGCTTGGGAGGTTCTCCGGCATTAGCCAGAGCAGTGGAGAGCAATAAAGCTGCTACAGCCACAATTTTTCCGATTTTCATGGTGATTTAAGTTTATAGTTAAGGTTACGAAAAAAGTAATAATCATTAAGGAATATAGGAATATTGGTCGTCGCAAAGATAAGCAAAATATTTCAAAAGTTATCAAAAATAATCGATTATTTAACATTTTGGATGAAGAATAGGCCTTAGAAGGCTCCAG
>CAYVTB010000033.1:0-16159 GCA_964454365.1 uncultured Bacteroides sp.
TCCACACCTCCTACAGAAAATGGGCAGTTGCGCCAGCTGGTGGCAGCCAAAATTGTCATCTATGCCATTAATACAGATAAGTTTACGCTTGAGATTGGCGAGTCGATAGAGAAACTGCTTAATCTTTCGGGAAATAACGAAGAGTCACAGGAACTGCTTGCAGTCTATATTGCCGGCGAAGTAATTTATTGCCTGGAACACAATCTGAAAGCCGGTAATGCGACCTCGTTTGCAAGGTCAATGCTCGGGGTGATGGATGCATATTCACAGATGCCCGAGCACCCGCTGCAGTCCTTGAACAAATATTTGGAGATGGACACCCCCGCCCGCCTCTCAGCCTTCGAAGCACTCTACAACAAGAATCACTGATAACACTATTTCGCAACAAAGGGATAGCTATTTATAAATGGTTATCCCTTTGTTGATTATAAGAACAGAGGTGCGTTTTCCGATTAAGCGGTCATAAAATAAAAAAGAGAGTCCCGAAATGGAACTCTCTTTTCGTACCCGGACCCGGGCTCGAACCGGGATGGATTGCTCCAACGGTGTTTGAGACCGTCGCGTCTACCGATTCCGCCATCCGGGCGCGATGCAAAGTTAGACATTTTTTGTGAGCCGACCAACGCCGGGGAATTATTTTCACAAAAAATGTTGTTCTGTAGCCGTTAAGTCAGCCTGAAAGTGAGGCGATGATGGGGCGTAGTGCCGTTGACGGTGATAGCCGCGCGGTGGGCAGCCGTGGGGTAGCCCTTGTTGACATCCCAGGCGTAGGCCGGGTATTGGCGGTGCAAGTCGGACATTATCGCGTCACGGGTAGTCTTGGCGAGAATAGAGGCTGCCGCAATGTTGGCAAAGCGCGCGTCGCCCTTGACAACAGTAGTGTGGGGGATATCGCGGAAGGGCTTGAAGCGGTTGCCGTCGACAATGATTGCCCCCGGGACGAGGCTGAGCCGGGCCAGGGCGCGATGCATGGCTTCAATGGAAGCGTTCAGGATGTTGATGTCGTCGATTTCGGCGGGCGAACACATCCCGATGCCCCAGGCAACGGCATCGCGAAGAATGATTTCGCGCATTTCAAGGCGGCGCTTCTCGCTGAGCTTTTTCGAGTCGATGAGGCCGGGATGGCTGTAGTCATCGGGCAGGATGACGGCCGCGGCCACGACCGGCCCCGCGAGACATCCGCGGCCCGCTTCGTCGCAACCGGCCTCGAGCCGGCCGGCAATCATGCACGCCGGCAGCGGTTCACTGATCTTAGACAATTGACTTGAGGTTAATGACGTTCTCGACCAGGAAAAGCTTCTGAATTGACTTGCGGGGAATCTCGATGTCGTCATATTCAGGGTTCTCGCTGTGAAGGATCACGAGCTCGGGATCCGAGGGATGGCGACGCAGCGACTTGACCATGCGGTAGTCCTCGAGCTGCACCAGATAGATTGCGCCCCAGAGGATTATCGAAGCGTCGTGAATCTCGCGGATCGAGATATAGGAGCCGTCGGGGATAGTGGGAAACATCGAGTCACCGGATACGCGCACAATGGGGCTTGCCGGGTTGATCTTGGGAACGTCGAGATGCCCTATGATGCGGTCCTCGGCAAACATGCTGCTGAGGGGAACAGCGCCGGCGGTAGCATCGATGTCATAGACGGGAGCGCCCTGGGCGGGGGTAGGTATACCGGGGGAGGACAGGCGCGAGTTGATGTCAACCTTGCGGATGCCTGCTTCGCGGGGGAAGGGGACGCCGACACCGTCGGTAAACCACTCTTTGGAGATGCCTAAATTGACAACCAACCGGTTGATGAACTGGCGAGTGATGGGGATGCGGCCACTGAGAAGGCGCGACATCGACGAGGGATCGATATCGATGAGTTTACTGAATTTAGCCTGGGAGCGGCGCGAGGCGCTCACGAGGAAACGCAGGCGGTCGAGCATCGTTGCCGATGGCTCGGGCATTGGAATTTCTTGGATAAAGTCTTTCATAATTTAATCAGTTTGTTGCAAAGGTACAACGATTATTTAATCAAAACAAATCTTAAACCACATATTTTGCATTTTATAAGATTCTTTTTAACTTTGTTGCTCCAAGTAACACAACCATGAAAGCTCTAATCAGAACGATTCAGGCAGTGCTGTGTGCCATCCTGCTGACCTCCTGCGGCAACCGGCCTTCAGCTCCCGAGGCCACCGGTGGCCTGCTGTCCATTAACGGACGCGAGGGTTTTACCGAGGCGATTGTCCATGATCCGTGGAATCCCGGACAGGAGCTCGCCCGATATGCTCTCGTCGACAGCGGCAGTGATGTTGATGTTCCCGCGGGATATGTCCGCGTTGAGGTTCCGTTGCGCAGCGCAGTGGTCTATTCCATGGTACACTCGGCCGCTCTCGAAGAGCTCGGCGAGGGGGACCGCGTCAGCGGAATGGCCGATGTAAGCTTTCTGGCTCCCGACGACCCCATGAGGGAGCGGGTGGAGAGCGGTGCGGTTGCCGATGTTGGCTCTTCAATGTCTCCGACTCTTGAAAAGATTATCGAACTCGAACCCGGGGCGGTCTTGTTGTCACCGATGGAAAATATGCCGGCGAGCGCTCTGTCCCGCACCGGAATCCCATTGATATACATGGCCGACTACATGGAAACCAATCCCCGCGATCGTGCCCGCTGGATAAAATTCCTTGGGTTGCTGGTTGGCCGCGGAGCCGAGGCCGACTCGATTTTCGAGGCTTCCATGAAAGAATATGACCGTCTCCGCGACTTGGCGGGAACGTCCTCCGGGCGCCCTGTGGTAATAACCGAGCGGCCCTACTCGGGAGTGTGGTACATGCCGGCGGCCGACAGTTATAAAGCCCGCATGCTTGCCGACGCAGGAGCGGATTTCCCCTGGAAGGATACGCCCGGCGCGGGATCGCTGCAGTTGAGCGAGGAAGCGGTCATCGCCCGCGGAGCCACGGCCGACTACTGGCTGCTCAACGAGAGCGGTACATTCTCGCCAGACCGTCTCGCCGAGGAACTCCCCCACGCGAAAGCCTTCAGTGCCTTCCCCGATGGTGTTTATTATTGCAACACGCTCGAGACACCCATGTTCCGCGAGATAGCCTTCCATCCCGAGCGCCTGCTCGCCGACATGGTCTTTATTTTTCACCCTGAACTGCTCCCGGGCTACCGGCTGCGCTATTATCAGCCACTGAAACCATGAACCGCTATGCAGTTTTTATGATCGTGAGCCTTGCTGTAACCTTGCTGTGCATGGCCGGGTGTCTTCTCGCAGGTGCCGCGGATATTTCAGCAGCCGAGGTGTGGACCTGCCTCGCGGGAAAGGGTGAAAACAGTTCATGGAATTATATTGTCAATGAGACGCGCCTGCCGGCAGCTGTGACTGCCGCGCTCGCGGGGGCCGGCCTTTCGCTGGCCGGATTGCTGATGCAGACAACCTTTAACAATCCCCTTGCCGGACCGTCGATACTCGGTATATCAACCGGGTCGTCGCTCGGGGTCGCTCTTGTGATGCTCGGCGCGGGAGCCGTCAGCGGCTTCGGAGGCCGGTTGGCAGTGCTCGGGGGTGCTCTGGGGGGTGCAGCGGCCGTGATGCTGCTGTTGCTCGCCATGTCGTCGCTGGTGAGGTCCACCACAATGCTTCTCATCGTCGGCATCCTGCTGGGTTACCTTGCATCATCGGCCATCTCGTTGCTTAACTTCTTTGCCACTCAGGAAAGTGTCCACAGTTTCGTTATCTGGGGCCTCGGGACTTTCGGAGGCGTCACCCGTGCCGAACTTCCGCTCTTTGCCGCTTTGGTCATCATTCCGTCGGCCGCCGCGATGTTGTATGCCAAGCCGCTCAATGCCTTGCTGCTGGGACACAGGTATGCCGAGTCGGCCGGCGTAAGCATCCGCTCCGTGCGGGCCGGGGTGCTGTTGTTGTCGGGAGCGCTCACGGCCTTTGTCACCGCCTGGTGTGGCCCCGTGGGATTCCTCGGACTCGTCGTGCCTCATATTGCGCGCCTCGGTGTGCGTTCATCGAGCCATGTGCTGCTTATCCCCGCGACAGCCGTTGCCGGGGCAGCCGTCGGTGCTCTGTGTCAGCTGCTTTGTGTAGCTCCGGGAGCTCTGGGTATCATTCCGCTCAATGCCGTCACCCCCGTGATAGGGGTGCCTATCATTATATATATAATAGTCAAGCGTCGCTCGATTTTTTATTTCAACTGATCATGGCCCTCCAAGCAATTGACCTTGCCGCAGGTTACGGGCGGCGCGTAGTTCTTGAAAATATCAATGTGACAGCGGCACCGGGAGTCGTGACCGTGCTCATCGGTGCCAACGGCAGCGGTAAATCAACACTGTTGCGAACACTCACCGGTGGCCAGCCTCCATTGAAAGGACGCGCTCTGCTCGACGGGCGCGAGGTCGGTTCGTGGCCCGTGGCAAGCCGTGCCAGGCACCTGAGCCTGGTGATAACCGACCGTAGCGGCGGCGGGGGACTCCGGGTTGAGGAGCTTGTGGCGATAGGGCGCAATCCTTATTCCGGCTTCATGGGGCGGCTGTCCGAGGCCGATCGCCGTGCAGTCGATGAGGCGATCCGAGCCGTCGGTCTCGAGCACAAGCGGACGTCCTTTGCTGCCTCGCTCAGCGACGGCGAGCGTCAGAAGGCCATGATTGCCCGCGCCATGGCCCAGGAGACTGCTGTCATGGTCCTGGACGAGCCTACATCCTTTCTTGACGTGGCCGCGCGCCATGAGATCATGCATCTGCTGTCCACAATCGCTGCCCGCGGAACGGCTGTGCTGCTGTCGACCCACGATATTGCTCCCGCAATGGCTGTGGCGACGGATGTTTGGGCCATTTCGGGCGACACGCTGGTCGCGGGCGACCGTGACAGTATCATTGCTTCGGGTGCTCTTGACAAGGTTTATCCGGGCATGATTTTTGACCCTTCGAGACTCGATTTCAGGCCCGAAGCAGATTTTTGAAATACATTATAAATCAAAGATATGAAAGTTGTAGTGGCATGTGACTCTTTCAAAGGGTCGATAGATTCCCGCGGCGCCGGCAATGCTGTGGCAGCCGGGGTCAAGGCTGCCTGTCCCGATGCTGACGTCAATGTGCTGGCGGTCGGTGACGGGGGCGAAGGCACGGTTGACGCGTTGATCGACAGTCTCGGAGGCTGCCGGGTAGAGTGCCGGGTCGCCGGCCCGCTCGGAGATCCCGTTACGGCCGACTATGGCCTCTCGGGCGACGGCACGACGGCTGTCATGGAGATGGCCCGTGCCAGTGGTATAACATTGATTGATGCCGCCCGGCGTAACCCGCTTTATACTTCAACTTTCGGCACGGGGCAGATGATTGCCGACGCCCTCGCGCGCGGTTGCCGCACAATTATGATGGGTATCGGCGGCAGCGCGACCAACGATGGCGGCATGGGAATGCTCGCGGCCCTCGGCGCGAAATTCTATGATGCTGCAGGGAATGTCCTTGCGCCATGCGGCGAATCTCTTGAATTGGTCGCGAGGGCCGATCTTTCCGGGTTGATGCCCGAGAGCCGCCGGGCGCGGTTCATGATAGCCTGCGATGTCGACAATCCGCTTTGCGGTCCGCGCGGAGCTTCCCATGTTTACGGCCCCCAGAAAGGAGCCGATGCCGCTATGGTCGAGCGACTTGACCGCGGCATGGCCGTTTATGCCCGGGCACTTGCCGCCGCAGCCGGGCGCGACTGCGCCGAGATGCCGGGTGCCGGGGCTGCCGGAGGGCTTGGATTTGCTTTCGCGACAGTGTTTGATGCCGAGTTGAGGCCCGGCATCGAGCTGGTTCTTGATCTGCTGCAGTTTGACAAAGCCATCGAAGGCTCGTCACTGGTAGTTACCGGTGAGGGACGCATGGATCGCCAGACGGTGATGGGAAAAGCCCCCTGGGGTATAATGCAGCGTGCCCGGCGGCAGGATATTCCGGCCGTGGCGGTCGCGGGCAGTGTCAGTGACGCCGAGGTGCTTGTTGAGGCAGGCTTCGCGGCAGTGTTCCCCGTTGTTGCCGGTCCCTGTACGCTGGAGGAAGCTATGGAGCCTGAGGTCGCTGCCGGAAACCTGCGGCGCACGGCACAGATGTTTACACGACTTTATCTTTTGAAACGATGAGTGCGATTGGAGCTTTTGCGGGACTTGTTCTCGCGATTATACTCATACTAAAGAAAATATCACCTGTCTACAGCCTCATGCTCGGCGCCCTTGGCGGCGGTCTTATAGCAGGCATGGGACTCGGCGGCACAGTCAGTGCCATGATTTCGGGCGTCAATGACGTTACACCGGCTATCGTGCGTGTCCTCGCTGCCGGCGTCCTGTCGGGTGTCCTTGTGGTAAGCGGCGCCGCGGTGACCATTTCGCGCGTGATAGTGGACAAGTTAGGCCCGAAGCATGTGTTTCTTGCCCTGGCGCTCGCCACTATGTTACTGACTACCACCGGTGTATTCATTGATGTCGCTGTCATCACGATTGCCCCGATAGCGCTTACACTCGCGCGGCGGCTCAACATATCCCGCGCGGCGGTACTCGTCATGATGATAGGTGGCGGAAAGTGTGGCAACGTTATCTCGCCCAACCCTAATACCATCATCGCGGCCGAGAATTTCGGTGCCGACCTGTATTCCGTGATGCTCGCCAATTTAGTACCGGCAATCATAGGTCTTGGGGTAACCGTTTATGTAGTAGGGCGCCTGGTGCGGACCCTTCCCGGTGGCGACAGTATGCTTGAGGCCGAGGCTGCGGATGCCTCGTCTCTGCCCGATGAGCAGGAAAAAGGCTTGCCGACCTTCGGCGCGGCGATTTCCGGTCCAGTCGTGGCCATACTTTTGCTCGCACTCAGGCCCATAGCCGGAATATCTGTCGATCCTCTTATAGCTCTTCCCGCGGGAGGCCTTGTGGGGCTGCTGGTTATGAGATGTGGCGGCCGGTTGCTCGAGAGCCTTCGTTACGGCCTCGACAAGATGGGTTCCGTGGCCGTGTTGCTTATCGGCACGGGCACAATAGCCGGAATTATAAAGGCTTCGACCCTAAAAGATGTCATCCTGCAGTCCCTGTCCCATGCCGGCCTTGGAGAAGCGCTTGTCGCGCCTGTCTCGGGCATGCTCATGAGCGCGGCCACGGCCTCTACCACCGCCGGCGCCACGGTTGCCTCGGCCAGCTTTGCCGACGTTATTCTTGCTGCCGGCATCAGCGGAGTGTGGGGCGCGGCCATGGTTAACGCGGGCTCTACGGTTTTCGATCATTTTCCCCACGGCTCTTTTTTCCACGCCACCGGGGGCGTCGCCGGCCTCGACATGCGTCGTCGCCTGAGATTGATTCCCTACGAGAGCCTGATAGGCTTCACTCTTGCAGCCACTTCCACGGTTGCCTATTATATAGCGGGCTGAACATGTTTACAGATGTAAACACAAAAATTCCCCGAGGGCCGTCACGGCTGTCGGGGAATTGAATCTATGTCTAAGCGATAATTGGAATCAGCTGTTTTTAATCTTTCCGTGGCCTGAGACTGTCTGCATCAGTTCAAGGACATGGCAGCGTACCGTGGCTTGGCCCGAGGCGTCTGCCGTGCCGGAGTTTACGGTGAGACCGGCGGCGTTGATAGTCGAATTGCCCGAGGCACTGAAATGCGCGGTCGTTGCACGGCCGGCAAGTTTTATTTCTGCGTTACCCGAGACTCCGGCGCTTATCGAGGCGGTAGCGACATTCTTGACCTGAAGCTCGGAGTTTCCGCTCGAGCTTAGGGCGAGACTGCTTCCGTTAATTGATTTGCAGGTGATTTCGGCGTTGCCGCTTGCACCCATCGCAACGTTGGGGCATGTGATTTCACCGAGGGTGATTTCGGCGTTGCCTTCCGCGTTGATTGCCGCATTATTGCAATTGATGCCGGCCAGCTTGATTTCAGCGTTGCCGGAGACTGAAACGACTAAGTTGTCAGTTTTAAGTGTCTGCCTGCAGTCCAGCTCGGCATTCTGCGATACGTTGATAATCTGGACCGCCGGAGCCTTGACTGAGACTTTTATTTCCTTGTTGTTGTTATTGTTATTATCCTTGTTGTTGTGCTTGCAGTCAATGGTGAGTATGCTGTTGGCGACCGTGACGTGCACGTCGTTTATTACGGACTCATCGGCTGTTACCACGATTTCAACCTTCGGGGCAACGGTATAGGTAACCTCGATATTAGACTTGACGTTAATACCTTTAAAAGCAGAGGTTACTTCAAAATTCTTTGTCCGTGGAACAGCTGTACAACTTAAGCAACTGAGAAGGATGATGGTCAGGGATGAGATAATTAAGTTTTTCATTGGGATGTATTGGGGAGTTGGGTTTATGTGTTACTCTGCCTATAAGACGAGCGCATCCGGCAAAAAATGACATTGCAATCCATGAATTAATATTTATTAACATTGAATTGCCGCCGGACAGCGTCCTCATGACCGCTTTTATTGGCTATAAATAAGTATCTTTGCAGGGTAAACCGCTGAAGAGTTTTCCCTCCCGGTGCCCGGAGGAATTAACATTGTGAATTACATAACAATATATCTTACTTATCATGAAAAAATTATTTCTATTACTGACCTGCGCACTCTGCGGTCTCTGCGGGCGCGCCGAAAAGCCTGTGGCTACCACCGTGCAGCATCCCGACTGGAGCCGCAATGCCGTAATCTATGAAGTCAACCTGAGACAATTCACTCCCGAAGGCACTATCGAAGCCTTCCGCTCCCATCTTCCCCGCCTGCGCGAGCTGGGTGTCGATATCCTCTGGTTCATGCCTATTCACCCCATCTCGGAAGACGGCCGCAAGGGCGAGCTCGGCAGTTACTATGCAGTCAAGGACTACAAGGCTGTCAATCCGGAATTCGGCACAATGGCCGACTTCCGCGCTATGGTCGACGAGGCCCATGCCAACGGCATGAAAGTCATAATCGACTGGGTTCCCAATCATTCCGGTCGCGACAATGCCTGGGTTGCCGAGCATCCCGACTGGTATGCCCGCGACGACCAGGGCAACATGTTCGGCCCCTTTGACTGGACCGATGTTTATAAATTCGATTACAGCGTTCCCGAGATGCGCGCTGCCATGACCGATGCCATGCAATACTGGCTGCGCGAAGGCGATATCGACGGCTTCCGTTGTGACGTGGCCGGCCAGGTTCCCGTGAGCTTCTGGGATGAAAACCGTCCCAAGCTTGAAGAAGTTAAAAGCGATATCTTCATGCTTGCCGAGGCAACCGAGCCCGAGCTCATGCTCCACGCCTTTGACATGGACTACAACTGGCCGATGAAAGATCTCTTCAGCGCTATCGCCGCCACTCAGGGCCAGTATACCTTTGTTGATCCTCAGGGTCATAAGCGCACATTTGATACCGTCCACGCCCCCGCAATCTATGAACTGCTCAACAGCCAGAACGCAACCTATCCGCTTGATTCCTACATGATGAATATGGTCACCAACCACGACCTCAATTCATGGGAAGGAACAGAAATGGAACGTCTCGGTCAGCTCCAACGCGCCTTTGCCGTCCTCACTTACACGCTCCCCGGCATGCCTCTGATATATACCGGCCAGGAAGTAGGTCTCGACCGCGCACTTGAATTCTTCAAGAAAGACACCCCGCCGGCATGGGGTAGCCGTCCCGATGTAACCGAGTTTTACCGCACACTCAACAATCTGAAACACACCAGCCCCGAGCTGGCAGCCGGCCTCAAGGGCGCTCCCGTTGAAATGCTTCCCACTGCCTCGGATGATGTACTTGCTTTCCGTCGCGGCGATGTACTCACGATCGTCAACCTTTCCTCTCACGAGAACCGCCTCTTCAATGAAGTTCCCTCGGTAGAAGGACTGAGCGACATTTTCACCGGCACAACAGTGATACCCGACCGCCTTCCCGCGGGTGGTTATCTCGTCTTCGCCCGCTGATATTTCACATAGACGTTTAACGCCGGCGGCCCGCGGAATTTATCTCCGCGGGCCGCTGTTGTATAGGTCGATGCGTTTGCAAATGCAAACTGACCGATAGCCATCTTCCCCTCTCAGGAGGTAACCACACATATGTTAATAACTTTTTTAAGCTTTACGGAGATTTTTTGCAGTTTTCATTCGTAAACTAACGTGGATTTTTTCTAATTTTACATCCCGAATTGCTGCCGGAAACCCCGAAAAAGATATTTTGCTATGAATCAGGAAGTTTATCACATCCCCGCCCTCCTTGAGCCGACCATCGAAGCCCTTGACATCAAGCCCGACGGTGTATATGTCGACGCCACCTACGGCGGCGGCGGACACTCGCGTGCGATCGTCGAGCGCCTCGGCGAAGGCGGCCATCTTTACGGCTTTGACCAGGATGCCGACGCGGTAGCCCGCGCAATGGAGGATCCGCGCTTCACGATGGTTTACGGTAACTTCCGCTTCCTGAGCAACTTCCTGCGTTTTTACGGTGTCGACAGTGTCGACGGTATTCTTGCCGATCTCGGCGTGTCGTTTCATCATTTCGACGATGCCGAGCGCGGCTTTTCATTTCGTGCCGACGCGCGTCTCGACATGCGCATGAACCGCAACGGGCGCGTCACGGCGGCCGACGTAGTCAACGAGTACAGCGAGGAGCGCCTTGCCGAACTCATGAAAATTTACGGTGAACTGCCCCAGGCCCGGCGGATCGCTTCGGCAATCGTCTCCGCGCGTTCCAAGGCTCCCGTCACGACGATCAACGCCCTGCTTGACGCGGTCGATCCAACGCTCGACCCGCGCCGCAAGAAGAAAGAACTTGCCTGCGTATTCCAGGCCCTGCGCATCGAGGTCAACGGCGAGCTTGACGCTCTCGAGCAATTCCTGCAGCAGACCGTCAAGGTGCTGAAACCCGGCGGCCGTCTCGCTATCATAACCTATCACTCGCTCGAGGACCGCCTGGTGAAGAACTTCATGCGTGCCGGCAACTTCAGCGGCAAGGTCGAGACAGATATCTACGGCCGTGCCGAGGTGCCTCTGAAGCTGATCACTTCTAAACCGATTACTGCCGACGATGCCGAGGTCGAGGCCAATCCCCGCAGCCGCAGCGCCAAGCTGCGCGTAGCAACAAAGCTCTGACACGCCAATGCTGAAGAAACCCAAGTTCAACATAAAGACCACCGACCTGGTCGAGGGCATCCCCGGCAACTGGTTCCTGAAACACTTTGCGATAGTGCTTCTGGTCGTGCTCATGGCCCTGTGCTACATCTCCGTGAGATTTGACTGCATAACGGCTATGGAGACCGTGCAGCATCTGACGAAACGTCTCGAAATCACCCGCACCGAGGTGCAGCGCGAGCGCTCGACCTACATGTCCTCGACCTGCGAATCCTCGATGCAGCACATGGTCGACTCCATGGGGCTCAACCTCAGGATTCAAGAAAGGCCACCCTACAAACTATCTCTCCCATGAACCTTCTCTTTTGGAAAAAATCAAAAGGTAAGAAACCCAAGACGCGCCGCCTCCACATCTACGGGCGCTACACGGTGATGTCGGTGCTGATGCTTATAGTGTCGGCTCTCTGTGTAGTGATGCTTATCAACACCACGGTGATCCATGCCGACGAGTGGAACGCCAAGGGCGACAGCACCCTGTCCGATACAAAACTCATCAGCCCGCTGCGAGGTGAGATTCTTGCCAGCGACGGCAGCATTCTCGCCACCAATCTCAACTACTACGACGTGCGCATCGACTTCAAAGCCACGCGCATCAACGAGATAGATTATCTTGCAAGTGTCGACTCGCTGGCCGACACTCTCGCCCTGTATTACCCCCAGCGCACAGCCGAGGAATGGCGCCGCCACCTCAAGTACCCGATGACCATTCCCAAGCAGAAGCGTTCCCGCGGCTACTCCCTGCTCAGGGCTATTCCCTGGAGCGAGGTCGAGCGCGTGCGCAACTTCCCATATTTCAAGCGTTCCACCAACCCCAATCGCACCGGGTTCACTTACCAGCGCGTGCTCATGCGCCGCTATCCCTACGGCGAAATGGCGCGCCTGAGCATCGGCCGCGTGGGACAGACTGCGACCGATCCGCAGGTACGCGGCCGCTCGGGCCTCGAATATGCTCTCGACTCGCTTCTCTACGGCAAGCCCGGCATCGCCAAGAAAGTGCTTTTCACCCGCGGCGAAGCCTACTGGACCGAGCAGGAACCCGTCAACGGCGCCACGCTCACGACTACAATCGACATCACCATGCAGGACTTGCTCGAGCACGAGCTCGGCGAGATGCTCGTGGGCTGCAACGGCGAGTGGGGCAGCGCGATGATCATGGAAGTCTCCACCGGCGACATAAAGGCCATCTCCAACCTCGACCGCGACACGGTCCACGGCGGCTACATCGAGTCTATGAACCACATTGTCCGCGCCTATGAACCGGGCTCCGTCATCAAGATCATTTCCATGCTCACGGCCCTCGAGGACGGCTATGTGAATCTCAATCAAGTCTTCCCGATCGGCTACAGCTTTGCCTATGCCGGTGGCAAGCCCATCCGCGACACCCACTCGCCGGCCTATCTGCCCGTGAGCCGCTTCATCGAGTACTCGTCCAATATCGGCATGACCAAGCTCATCGCCCCGCGCTACAGCGACAACCTCAACGGTTTCCGCGAGCGCCTGCGTCGAATAGGCTTCTTCGACCGGCTCAGCACGGGTATGGCAGAGGAGCGCCCGCCTTATTTCCCTACGCTCGACCCAAAGAGCGGCGGCCATGTGTCTCTATCGCGCATGATCTTCGGCTACGCCACCCAGGTGCCCCCGCTTTATACCTGCGCTATTTATAACGCGATTGCCAACGACGGCAAATTCGTGCGTCCCCGTCTTGTAAAAGCCATGCATTTCCCCGACGGGCGCGATTCGATAATTCCCGTGAGCTATGTCCGCGACTCCATCTGCAGCCCGCGCAATGCCGCTATCCTGCGCGAGATGATGCACAGTGTCGTCTGGGGTGAGGGCGGCACGGCCAAGGGCCTGCGCAACAATGTAGTTGACATCGCCGGCAAGACCGGCACGGCCGGCATAGCACTCGAGCGTCCCCGCGACGCCCAAGGTCGTCCTATTCCCGGTATCCCCTTCAAGGGCGGCTACCGCGAGGGCAAGCACAACCGCGTGGTTTTCTGTGGCTTCTTCCCCTATGACAATCCCAAATACACCTGTATAGTCGTTATCAGCGATCCTCAGGGCCCCTACGGCCCGGCAGCTACCTGTGGCACGGTACTCCGCAATGTAGCTCTGAAGCTTTATTCACGCGGCATGCTCGGCAACAATTCCGACTTCCGCACGGAAACAGTTGCATCGACCCGTCCGACCCTCTACGGCACTTACCGGGCCGACCGCACGAGGCTCATTCATGACGGCTACGACATGGGTCCTACCGGGGTGCTCTCCACGTCGCCGCGACCGGCCAAAGGAAGCTCGGCAATCCCCGATGTGCGCGGGCTCGGCATCCGCGAAGCTCTGGTTGTCCTCGAGGAAGCCGGTTTTCCCGTGACATTCACCGGCACGGGTTATGTAACCTCATCGGTACCCGCGCCCGGCGCTGTCGTACCCCCCGGTACCCGCGTAAGTGTCACATTAAGTCAGAACTGATGAAAGAGAACAACAACAGATATCACAGCGCGGAAGTGCTTGTCGAGGCCGCCGGCGCGAAGGAAATTATAAATGCCGCGGCTCCCGCGACAGAATTCACGCGTCTCACTGCCGACTCGCGGGAAGTGATCCCCGGCTCGGTGTTTGTGGCAGTGCGCGGCACGCAGGTCGACGGCCACGCCTTCATTGAACGCGCTCTTGAGGCCGGAGCTGCTGCAGTCGTCTGTGAAGAATTACCGGCCGCACCGGCGCCGGATGTCATGTGGCTGCGGGTCGACTCGAGCGCCCGCGCGCTCGGGCTGTTGGCCTCGGCATGGCACGGTTTCCCCTCGCGCCGGCTCACGCTTGTCGGCGTCACGGGCACCAATGGCAAGACGACGATCGCCACCCTGCTTTACGAGCTCGCACGCATCACCGGCCACCGCGCGGGCTTGCTCTCCACCGTCGTCAACAAAATTGGCGACGAGGACGTGCCTTCGACCCACACCACCCCCGATCCGCTTGAACTTAATGCCCTGCTCGCCCGCATGGTGGAGGAAGGCTGTGACTTCGCGGCTATGGAGGTGAGCTCACACGCTGCCGCGCAGCATCGTATCGCCGGTCTCGACTTTGACGGCGGAATCTTCACCAATCTCACCCGCGACCACCTTGATTATCACGGCACATTTGCCAACTATCTGAAGGCCAAGCAGTCCTTCTTTGACGGTCTCAAGCCCGAGGCCTTCGCGCTTACCAATGCCGACGACCGCAACGGCGCCATCATGGTGCAGAACACCCGCGCCAGGCGCGCGACCTATTCGATACGCGGCGTGGCCGATTATCGCGGCACTGTCATCGAAGACCGCCTCGACGGCATGCTGATGAGCTTCAACGGCCGCGAGGTGGAGACACGCTTCGCCGGACGTTTCAACGCCTCCAATCTCACGGCAGTCTACGGCGCCGCGCGACTTCTCGGCGTCGATGATGACACGGCCCTGCGCGCCGTGTCGCAGCTTGTGCCGGTCGCAGGACGCTTCCAGCCCTTTACCTCGGCCGACGGCGTCACGGCGATCGTCGACTATGCCCACACCCCTGACGCCCTCGTCAACGTGCTTGACACCATCAACGAAATCACCCGCCAGCGCCGGCCGCGCCCGGCCATAACGGCTGTCATAGGCTGTGGCGGCGACCGTGACCGCGGCAAGCGCCCCATCATGGCTGCCGAGGCGGCCGCCCGCTGCATGCGCCTTATCCTCACCAGCGACAACCCCCGCAGCGAGGACCCCATGGAGATTATCGCCGAGATGAAAGCAGGTCTCGATGCCGAGGCGCTTGACCGCACAGACACCATTCCCGACCGTCACACGGCCATAGCTGCCGCCGTTGCCGGAGCAGCCCCGGGCGATGTGGTGCTTGTCGCCGGCAAGGGCCACGAAGACTATCAGATAATCGGAAAGGAACGACATCACTTCGACGATCGCGAGGAAGTGGCTGCCGCCCTTCTCCGCCGAAACAATCAGTAACATAGAACACATCAAGTAATACATCATGTTATATCACCTCTTTGATTCATTGCTCGGTTCAGGCGTCCCCGGCGCCCGCCTGTGGACCTACATCACCTTCCGCTCGGGCGTGGCCTTCGTTCTTGCCATGGTCATAGCCATCTTTGTTGGCAAGCGCATTATCGAGCGTCTGCAGAAGATGCAGGTGGGCGAGATTATCCGCAATCTCGACCTCGAGGGCCAGACCAAAAAGACCGGCACCCCTACGATGGGTGGCGTAATCATCATCCTGTCAATCGTCCTGCCATGCCTGCTTGTCGGCAACCTCACGAGTGTCTACATGCTGCTGATGCTCGTGGCTACCCTGTGGCTCGGAACCCTGGGATTCCTCGACGACTACAAGAAACTCACCAAGCACAACAAAGACGGTATCAAGGGTAAATACAAGATCGTAGGGCAGCTCGGCATAGCCCTGATTCTTGCCGCTACGATGTACTATAACCCCGACATGGTGATAGTCCAGAACCGGGAGGTGCTCGACGTCGAGACCTCGCGTGTCGAGGAAGTAATCTACGACACCGACGTGACGAAGAGTCCCGAGACAACGCTGCCCTTTGTCAAGAACAATAACTTCAACTACTCCTGGGTGACCGGCTGGCTCGGCGGAAGCGCCGCGGAGACCGGCGGCTGGGTTGTGTTCCTGCTGATCGTCATGTTCCTGGTAACAGCGACTTCCAACGGAGCCAATCTTAACGACGGTCTTGACGGAATGACGGCAGGTCTCTCGGCCGTGGCCGGCACGGCGCTTGCCGTGATGGCCTATCTCGGAGGCAACGTCGTCTACTCGGCCTACCTTAATATAATGTATATCCCGGGCAGCGAGGAGCTGGTGGTCTACATGGCGGCCTTCATCGGCGCGCTGGTGGGCTTCCTGTGGTACAATTCCTATCCGGCCCAGGTGTTCATGGGCGACACGGGTTCCCTTACACTCGGCGGCATCATAGCCGTTTATGCGATCCTCATACACAAGGAGTTGCTTCTGCCCATCCTCTGCGCACTGTTCTACATCGAGGATCTCTCGGTGATGCTG
>CAYVTB010000034.1:0-16006 GCA_964454365.1 uncultured Bacteroides sp.
TCGGCAAGGATTGTTTCCTGGCCGAAAACGCAACCATCATAGGCGACGTGGTGATCGGCGACGAGTGCTCGGTGTGGTTCAACACCGTGCTCCGTGGCGACGTCAATTCAATTAAAATTGGCAACCGCGTCAATATCCAGGACGGCAGCGTGCTGCATACACTTTATCAGAAATCAACTATCGAAATCGGAGACGATGTTTCGATAGGCCACAATGTCACCATCCACGGGGCCAAGATCAAGGATTATGCCCTGGTAGGTATGGGTTCAGTAGTGATGGACGATGCTGAAGTTGGCGAAGGGGCGATTGTCGCCGCCGGGGCGGTGGTGCTGTCACGCACGAAAATCGGTCCCAACGAACTGTGGGGCGGCGCACCGGCAAAATTCATAAAGATGGTCGACCCGGCCCAAAGCAAGGAAATCAATCAAAAGATTGCTCATAATTATCTGATGTACTCCAAGTGGTACACTGAAGACAAATAACAATGAAGGCGCCCCGCGGGGCGCCTTTGTTATTTAACGGGGTTATCAAAAATGTAGGAAGCTGTCGGGGAAGAACCGGCGGCTATCTGTTCAGGAGTGCCGGTAGCGAGGATCTGTCCCCCACCCTCGCCTCCGTCGGGGCCCATGTCTATGATCCAGTCGGCAGCGCGAAGGACGTCGGTATTGTGCTCGATGACAAGAACCGTGTTGCCGCGGTCGACAAGACGGTTGAGGATGGAGAGAAGAGTGTTGATGTCCTCGAAATGGAGACCGGTAGTAGGTTCGTCAAGGATGAAAAGGGTGCGACCGGTGTCCTTGCGGGCAAGCTCTGTGGCGAGCTTTACGCGCTGGTTCTCGCCGCCCGAGAGGGTCGAGGAGGGCTGCCCGAGCTTGATATAGCCGAGTCCGATATCCTCGAGGACCTTGATTTTCTTAAGGATGCGGGGCACGCCGGCAAAGAACTCGACGGCCTGGGAGATGGTCATGTCGAGGACGTCAGCAATAGATTTACCCTTGTAGCGGACCTCGAGGGTCTCGCGATTGTAGCGACGGCCGCGGCAGACTTCACAGGGGACGAGGACGTCGGGGAGGAAATTCATCTCAATAGTCTTGTAGCCGTTGCCGCTGCAAGCCTCGCATCGGCCTCCGGCGACATTGAAAGAGAAGCGTCCAGGCTTGTAGCCGCGGATCTTGGCCTCCGGAAGCCCGACGAAAAGGTTGCGGATGTCGGTGAAGACACCTGTGTAAGTCGCGGGGTTAGAACGGGGAGTGCGACCAAGGGGCGACTGGTCAACCGTCACGACCTTGTCGATATTATCGAGGCCGACGATTTCGCGATAAGGGAGCGGCTCGCGCAACGAGCGGTAGAAATGCTTGCTGAGAACAGGCTCGAGGGTCGCGTTGACAAGCGACGATTTTCCGGATCCGCTGACGCCGGCAACGCAGGTGAGCGTACCGAGGGGGATGCGGAGATCGACATTCTTCAGGTTGTGGCCGGTGCAGCCAAGAATCTCGAGAAAGCGGCCGTTGCCGGGACGACGCTCGGCAGGAACGGTGACAGAGCGAGTTCCATTGAGATAGGAAGCTGTGAGCGTACCGCTCTCAAGCATGCCGCGAGGTGTACCGGAATAAACGACTTCGCCGCCATGACGGCCGGCGCCAGGGCCGATGTCTACGAGCCAGTCGGCCTCGAGCATAATGTCGCGATCGTGCTCGACGACAACAATGGAGTTGCCGGCGTCGCGCAGACGCTTGAGAGAGTCGATCAAGCGGCGGTTGTCGCGCTGGTGAAGGCCGATTGACGGCTCGTCAAGGATATAGAGGACGTTGACAAGCTCGGAACCGAGCTGGGTGGCGAGACGGATGCGCTGGCTTTCGCCGCCGGAAAGGGTGGCTGAAGCGCGGTTGAGTTGGAGGTAGTCGAGGCCGACATCGACGAGAAAACGCAAGCGGGTCGAAATCTCCTTAATAATTTCAGCGGCGATGAGACGGTCGCGAGAATCGAGGCGGTCCATGACGGTTGTTGACCATTCATAAAGCTTGCCGATATCGAGGCGGCAGAGTTGGGCGATGTTATAGCCGTCAACAAAGAAATGAAGTGCTTCGCGAGAAAGACGGTCGCCGTGACATTCAGGACATTCACGACGGGTGTAGAACTGGCCACTCCATTTCTGGGCTGTAGCGCCTGCATCGTCGTCGCGGAGAGCTTCGATATACTTTACAAGGCCTTCGTAGGAGCCGACGGGGGAGACGGTGCCGGTGGCCTCGTTGGAAAAGGAAAGCCTGCGCATGGTGCCGTTGAGAATCTCGTCCATGCACTCGTCGGAAAGGTCCGTGACGGGGGTGCGGAGGCTATAACCGTGGGCCTCGCAGATGGCTGCAAGCTGCCAGAAAATCGTGGTATTACGGTATTTGCCCAGCGGAGCGAAGGCCCCGTCGTGAATTGAAAGGGAATCGTCGGGTATAATTTTCGAACGGTCAATGATATTGACGAAGCCGAGGCCTTTGCAGCATGGACAATAGCCCTGGGGGGAGTTGAAGGAGAAATTGTGAGGAGCAGGTTCGCGGTAAGAGATGCCGCTGACGGGGTCCATAAGATGCTGTGAGTAGTGGGCGACTGTATCGTGGTCCACGTCGTAGATCATCACCTCGCGGTCGCCCTGAGCGAGGGCGGCAGCGACGGTGTCGCGCAGGCGACGGTCGTCTTTGGAACTAACCACCAGACGGTCTACTACAAGCTCAACGGAGTGGTTGCGGTAACGGTCGAGCTTCATGCCGGGGGTGATTTCACACAATTCACCGTCAACACGGACACGGAGAAAACCTTTCTTGGCAAGATTCTCAAAGAGTTCCTTATAGTGACCCTTGCGATTCTTGACCAGGGGCGCAAGGATGTAGATGCGACGTCCCTCGAAGCGCGACAGAATGAGATCGACAATCTGCTCGTCTGTATACTTTACCATTTCCTCGCCCGTAAGATAAGAGCGGGCGTGGCCGGCGCGTGCAAAGAGCAGGCGCAGGAAGTCGTAAATCTCGGTAGTTGTGCCGATCGTCGAACGTGGATTGCGGTTGATCGTTTTTTGCTCTATGGCAATGACAGGGCTGAGGCCGCTGATGTGATCGACATCGGGGCGCTCGAGGTTGCCGAGCATATTGCGTGCATAGGAGGAAAAAGTCTCGATATAACGACGCTGGCCCTCGGCAAAAATTGTGTCAAAGGCAAGCGACGATTTTCCCGAGCCGCTGAGACCCGTGAAAACAGTGAGGGCGTCGTGGGGAATCTCGACGTCGATATTGCGTAGATTATTGACTCTGGCGCCAATAACGCTCAGAGAAGAAGAAAACTTTGGAGGTATCTTCATTTTGCTATCCAGGCGGGATTATAAACAGAAGAGCGCGCGGTTGAACGACGCAACGATTCTTTCATCGGCACGCGCACACGATAAGATTTACCGGTTTTGTTGGTGAGTTTATCGGAACGGATCCAGGGATTTTCGTCACGAAGGGTGAGGTAAGAGATTCCGCGTGCAGCAGCCCAGTCGGCCCAGCTGTCCACCGGGCCAGACACCTCGACAACGTCAACCTCTCGGGGCTGATAGAGCTGGTCTTGGGAAAGTATGAAACCATAGTCGGCGGGGTTTTCGAGAACGGTTTTCATTGCCATGACGCGGAAGGGATAACGCATGGTCTCGTCGGCGAGATAGAGATCAAGTGCATCACCGGAACGCTGACGATCAAGCTGGCCCGAGATTCTTGCCATGCCGGCGTTGTAAGCGGCCATCACAGCCATCCAATCGCCGTTGTACTTTGACAAGGCACGCTTGAAATAGCGGCATGCGGCCTCGGTTGCCTTTTCAAGATTATAACGTTCGTCAACCTCATCGGATACTTCGAGACCGTACTCCTTAGCCGTGGAAGGCATGAATTGCCAGATGCCGGCAGCCTTGGCAGGCGAAACCGCACGGGGATTCAGAGAGCTCTCGACGCAGGCAAGGTACAGAAGATCCTCGGGGATGCCGTTACGACGCAGTAAGGGAGCGAGTTGGGGGAAATAGCGGTTGGCGCGCTTTAGAATCAGCAACGTAGTGCCATGGGTGTAGGCAACCGATGTGAGCTCTCGGTCATAGCGCTCGTAGAAGTCGGTGACGTCCATGTCAATATCCTGACCGCAGAGGGAAACAACTGATGGGATCGAGGGATTGTGGACTGCTGAAAAAGTGCCCTTGGGGGCCGGAGCAGAGGTCGCATGAGTCGCATGAGAAGCCGGCGCTTGAGAAGACTCGCCGGCACAGGCGGTTGTTGTGACAAGGGCAAGCGACACAACTGCTACGGAATATCTGAAGTTTTGAAAAATGCTTGACATATTAATTTGTGTGTTGTTGAATTAACAAAGTTACAAAAAAAAAGCAAAATAGCCAAGACAGGGGAAAGCGTGAGCGAATATTTAAAATTTTTTCACGGAAAACCTTAACTTTGCAGCCGCATATCCCGTCTTAAGAACAATAATGACAGAAAAGAACACGCCATTGAAAATGATACCGCAAGATTTATCGTGCATATTGCCTGAAAGTTTTACCGGCAACGGATATACTTGCGAAATAACAATTGCAGAAACTACGACTGCCGATGCCCGTCACTGCCGCGACGTTGCGCGCTTTGAAAAACTGTGCATGGAATGTCCCTGCTACGGTAGACGATGGTGCTGTCCACCACTGGAAACCGACATGCTTGAAAGGCCCGACAGCTATGAACACCTGACGCTTGTCGGAGCGCGAATCATACCTGATGCTGCGGGGAGGCCTATTGGTGACGCAAGCACCTTGATTGCAAATTGCAGGCAGCATATAGAGCCGACAATGCTGAAAATGGAGGCGAAAACCGGCGGATTGGCGGCTTTATTTACGGGCCAGTGCACTCATTGCGGGAATATGAAATGCAGCCGAATCAACGGAAAGCCTTGCCGCCACCCCGAGCTCGTGAGGCCTTCATTAGAAGCGCTTGGATACGACGTCGGCGCTCTTGCAGCAGATTTTTTGAATCAGAAGCTGCAATGGAGCGCCGACGGTAAAATACCGGAATATCTTGTAATCGTAGCCGGGCTATTTCATTGAAACCCGGCTATGAATCAGCGGAGGGTAATCTTATAGGCATTTCCACCCGCACGAACGATGTAGATGCCGGGAGCAAGGGCTGAAACATCAGTGCCGAGCACGCTGCCGGCAGCCACCTTCATGCCTGCAAGGCCGTAGACTTCAAGAGTCTCCCCTGCGTCAAGGCCGGAAACACTCAGGGTGCGACCTTCAATGCTGAGGTAAGCGTGACCGGCTGCTTCAAGCCCAGTTGTACCGAGCATGAGATCGTCGTAGAGGCGATATACTGCCATGCCATTGGAGGGGCAATACTGGTAAATGTACCATTCGCCGGGCTGCTGTTCCTCGGGAATGAGCCAGTTGAAGGTCGAGTAGTTGCCGCCTTCCTCGTAGCCGAGAGTACCGATAGGATCAAAGGAGGTAAGAACGACATCGTTGTTGCGCACCGTGAAGCCGCCCTTGTAGTTGGCACCCGAGTTGTGGATACAGATGAGATTGTTCTTATAATCAATGATAGCAAAGCCGCCTGTAGAGTTGCGCAAGGGAGCATTGGTCGTGGCACTGCCTGTCATGAAGTCTTCGCTGACCTCGCCACGATAGTAATAGATACCCTTGTTGCGCACCTGATAGTACCAGTTGTAAAGCAGGTTACCGGTGGGGACAATGTAACCGGCAGCCGAACCTTCGATTGCGAGCTCTTCAGACTGGCGTGCTGAAATGAAGTTACCGAGAGCAACATCAATGATATTAGCTCGGGTTGCTTTGTTGGGGTAGAGGTAGATGTAACCGCCGTCATAACTGAGGACATCGCCTGCAGCGTTGATGAAGTTGGTCTGGCCTGCAACGGGGACTTCACACTCAAACGAGCGTACTCGGCCCGGATTTTCGGGAGTTGCACCGGCGGGATAGATAATGAACTTGTGGGTATTACCGGAGAGTTTATCGTCGCGAACAATGATGTTACCTGCTTCGTCGCGGCAGCAGCCCCAACCGGAACCACCGGGCATTGAACCGATACATTCACCGTCGCGGAAAACATAAATCAGCTTATCGGAGCAGTCGTTAACGTAGAAAAGGCCGTTGACCGCAGTACCCTGCTGTGCATTTGTACCATGAATGTGCTCGGGAGCATCGCCACCTACGGTTGAGCGTACCCAGAGGCGTTCAAAATGCAGGTCTACAGGTTCCGGAGCAGGACGCGGTTCCTCGGGGAGGACAATGGGAAGAGTGTTGCCGTCGAGACGGTCGGTGGTAATAAAATCGCAACCCCACTGGGCATACTTGCGGTAGGATGCGACGTCATTGGTAGTCCACATGTTGACCTTGAGGCCTTCTGCATGATATTTCGCAACAGTATTGGCATCGAAATAACCGGCCTGGATGTCAGCGTCAATACCCTGTTCAACACACCAGTCGAAATGGTTGGCCCAATACTCGCCGGTAAGGAACTGGAGCTCGATGTCGGGGTAGTTCTTGCGGATATACTCAAGACAGGGCTTCATCGAGGTCATGATGATACAGCGGTCGCGGAAACCGTAGTACTCGATGGTTTCGATGAGCAGAGGAATATTGGAGCAGTCGTTGTTATTCACGCCGGTAGCCCACTTAAGCTCGATAAGAGGTTTAAGTTCCAGTTCTTCGCAGAGGTCGAGCCATTCTTCAAGAGACATGAGGCGACCGGTATAAGTGACGCCGTTACGGGTTTGAGTAAGTGTCTGGCTTTGGAGTTGCTCGAGGCTCGATGAAGCGATAGTATAAGAACCGCCGAGACGCTTGGTATCGTCGTCGTGGCTCAGCACAAATCGTTTGTCGCGAGTAACCTTGAGGTCGCTCTCTACATACTGATAACCGAGATCGGCAGCCTTGCGGAAAGCTTCTTCAGTGCTTTCAACACCGTAACCGCTGCCGCGGTGACCAACAAGAACAGGCTGTGCAACGGCGTCGACAGTGAAAGCGAGCGCCATTGCCAGAAGTAAGTTGATTTTTTTCATGACGGATATTTTAGGTTTTAAGGTAATACAGTGTATCTGAGGCAAAGTTAGTAAAAAAGTTGTAAACTTAGAAAAAGACGCGACGAAAAATAGGATAGTAACAATATGCCTCCCGGGCTCACCCGAAGACAAAGCGCCATATTCACAGTCAGATAATACTTGAGAGGAATTCGCTGAATTCTTTGCAGACTATCTTGCGGTCGGCTGCTGTATAATGAAAATGATGTGAACCGGGAATAACCGTAACCTTTGCAATTGAAGCATCTTTCAGAACAGCCGCCGTTGAAACAGACACCATCTCATCCTTCTCTGATAAAACAGCATAAACCGGCGCGGGCACACCGCGGCCCAAGAGTCGACGGACGCGCCTAATTTCGGCAAACAATTCCAGATACCTCTTTGGCCAGCCATAGTAATGAAGTAAATTGAAGTCAAGTGATATGCCATAGGCCTCCTCAGCGGCCTTGGCGACCTCGTCCTTATCAGTCTTACCTAAAGCGACTTTGAAAGAATTGCTGACCAATCTTGATCTAATCCTTAATTTCAGAGGCGGATTCAGCAGGAACAAAGCGGCGAGATTTCCTTTGAAAGCCTCTTCAAGGAGCAGAAGACACCCCATTGAATGACCCACAGCAAGCACTTTGCTACAATGGCGTGCCATATCTGAAACAGCATCTTCAACTTGCCGTTTCCAGCCATTCATTGATGCGCGCGAAAACGCAAGAGCATTACCGCCGTGACCTTCAAGAACGACAAACTTTACCCGACAATCTTCGGGAATCAACGGCAGAAGGAAGTCAAATATCCTGTTGTTTCCGACAATACCGTGTACAAGCACAATTCCGACTCTCGCTTTCATAACGAATCGCTGTAACTAAAAATCACGGTCTATATTGAGGACCATAATTCCGAATTTTTGCAAATTTAATCATTTTAATCGAACTCCTACCAATAACCAAGAAAAATAGGGAGGAGTAATTGGAATAATGAAAAAAATATGTAACTTTGTCGGCAGAAAGGCAACCAGCCGAAGTATCAATATTATACTTACCTACATCTAAAACTGCGAAATGAAAATAACGTTCAACATCGACTATCGCACCAACTGGGGAGAGTCGCTGTATCTGAGCGGTAATGTTTCGGCCCTCGGCAACGGCGAATGGAATAAAGCCGTGAAAATGAAGCTGGAGGGATCGGAACGCTGGACCGCAACAATAGATCTGCCTGACGATATCACTGCCATCGACTATCACTACGAAGTCCGTCATGAAAACGGCGGCGTGAAGCACGAGTGGGGTAACGAACACCACTTCACCCGCGGCCGCAATGCGAGAAACTACAGTATCTATGACCGCTGGCAGGATCAGCCCTGGGACAAGCCTTACTATGCGAGCGCATTTACCGAATGTATCTGCAAGCGTCCGACGGCCGGCAAGGAAGTGTTGCCGCGCATGGGTTATGTTACCCTGAAGGCGCAGGCACCGATGCTGAAACCCGAGTGGAAGCTGGCCGTGAGCGGTTCGGCTCCCGCACTTGGCGAATGGGATGTTTCCCGCGCCGTCGTGATGAGCGACTACAGCTATCCCGAGTGGACAGCAACCGTCGATGGCAAGGGTCTCGGCGCAGATACCGAATATAAATTTCTGTTGCTTGACGGCACCGGTAATCTTATTGCCTGGGAGGGCGGTGACAACCGTCGCCTCGGAGTTACCCCTGCTGCAGACGAATCGACCATCGTCGCCGGAATGAGATTTATCAATCCTCTGGCACCCTGGCGCGGAGCCGGCACGGCAATCCCCGTGTTCTCGCTGCGCAGCGAGGATGACTTTGGTGTCGGCGATTTCTATGATCTTAAGAAGATGATAGACTGGTGTCGCGAGACGGGTCAGAATTTCCTGCAGATTCTCCCGATCAACGACACGACCATGTCCCACACCTGGGTGGATTCCTATCCCTATAATGCCAATTCGTGCTTTGCTCTGCATCCCATGTATCTGAGACTCGAGGCACTCGGGACCCTGGCCGACAAGAACCGCCGCGAATACTACGAGCAGCGCCGCCGCGAGCTCAACGCACTCGAAGAAATCGATTACGAGGCAGTCAACAAACTCAAGATTGAATATTTCAACGAGATATTTGACCAGGAGGGTGCGCGCGTTATCGCATCGGAAGGTTTCAAGAACTTCGTAGCCGCCAATGAAAGCTGGCTCACACCTTACGCAGCCTTCTGTGTACTCCGCGACATTAACGGCACACCTGTCTTCTCCAACTGGGGACAATATGCGGTATATGACAAGAAGAAGATCGACAGCTTCATCAAAAAGCACCGTCGCGATATAGATTATGTGATGTACCTTCAGTACAACCTGGCAAAGCAGTTGACCGAGGTTCACGAATATGCCCGCGCGGCGGGAGTCGCCATCAAGGGCGATATCCCCATCGGCATTTCCCGCGACAGCGTAGACGCATGGATTAACCCACGCCTGTTCAATATGGATTGCCAGGCAGGCGCTCCCCCGGATGATTTCTCGGTATTAGGACAGAACTGGGGCTTCCCGACCTACAACTGGGAAGAAATGGCGCGCGACGGTTTCAAGTGGTGGAAAGACCGCTTCCGCAACATGTCGCAGTATTTCGACGCCTACCGCATCGACCATGTGCTCGGTTTCTTCAGAATCTGGCAGATTCCTATCGATGCCATTCACGGCCTCCTCGGCGTGTTTAACCCCGCTCTCCCCTACACTATCGACGAGCTGCGCTATAATTACGACTTCTGGCTTGATGTAGACCTGCACACAACGCCCTATATACACGAATCGTTCCTCGGAGATTTCTTCGGCGAATATACCGACGAGGCACGCGAACGCTTCCTTTACAGCGTTGGTGGCGGCCGCTACAAGCTGAAAGAGTCCTTCAAGACACAGCGCGCCGTAGCCGACTACTTTGCCGGCCAGCCCAAGGACGAGAAGAATACCCGCCTTTGCAATGCCTTGCTGGGCCTTATCGATCAGGTTCTCTTTATCCCCGATCCCTACGAAAAAGACAAATATCATCCCCGCATCTCGGCCCAGTTCACATATATATATCGTTCACTGAACGATTACAAGCGCTGGTGCTTCGACCGCCTTTACAATGACTTCTTCTATCGCCGCCACAATGATTTCTTGTATGGCAAGGCGATGTGGAAGCTTCCCCCGCTGATCGACTCCACCTCGATGCTCACCTGCGCAGAGGACCTCGGCATGATTCCGGGTTGCGTACCTGCCGTGCTCAGCGCTCTGCAGATACTGACGCTCGAGATCCAGCGCATGCCTAAGGATCCCCAGTCGCCCTTCGGCAACACCTGGAGCTATCCTTACTACAGCGTGTGCACCACGTCGACCCACGACATGGGCGGCATCCGCGCCTGGTGGGAGGACGATCGCGCCGTGTCGTCGCGCTTCTTCCACGAAGTGCTTCACGAGGGAGGCGAACCGCCCTACTTCGCCGAGCCCTGGGTGTGCGAGAAGATTCTTGACCTGCAGTTGAAATCGCCGTCGATGCTCTGCATCATCCCGCTGGCCGACTGGCTTTCGATGGACGGCAAGCTGCGCCGCAACAATCCCTCGGCCGAGATTATCAATGTACCTGCCAATCCGCGTCACTACTGGCGCTACCGCATGCACATGACTATCAACGAGCTGCGACACTCAAATGACTTCAATAACAAGCTGAAAGGATTGATTGAGGCTTCGGGCCGATAAATCAACGGAACCTATAAAATGAAAATCCCCGCAAAAGCGGGGATTTTTTATTGCATCGGGAAAATATCAGAAGTCCTGAATATCGCCGGGGCGCGGTGAAAGGTCGGCCGAGCCTCCTCCAAGCGGGTCGTCTTCGCCATCGGGAGTCGCCGCGGAGACAGCCTTAGAACGATACTCTCCGAAACCGCCTGCGGGAATCTCATCCCAATTCTCGAAACGGGCAAACTGCGAGCGGAAACGCAACTTGACGTCGTCGACCTTGCCCGAGCGGTGCTTAGCCACGATAAACTCGGCAAGACCGCGGATGTCGTTACCCTGGCTGTCGCGGTCGCTGCGCAGATAATATTCCGGGCGGTGGATGAAGCAAACCATATCGGCGTCCTGCTCTATCGCACCCGATTCACGGAGGTCACTGAGCTGAGGGCGCTTGCTCTCGGTGCGCGATTCTACCGAGCGGTTGAGCTGCGAAAGAGCGACAATGGGTATGTTGAGCTCCTTGGCGAGCTGCTTGAGTGAACGCGAAATCATGCTGACTTCCTGCTCGCGGGAACCGTATTTCATGCCCGAGGCATTCATGAGCTGGAGGTAGTCGATGATGATGAACTTAATCTGCTTCTCGCGGACAAGACGGCGGGCCTTGGTGCGCAGCTCGAGAATCGAAAGCGAGGGGGTATCATCGATATATAGCGGAGCGCCGAAAAGCGCATCGAGGCGCGACATGGTCTGCTGCCACTCGAGCTGAGAGAGACGACCGTTCTTGATTTTGGCGCCATCGAGCTCACAGACATTGGAAATAAGACGGTTGACAAGCTGAAGATTACTCATTTCCAATGAAAAGACGGCGACGGGGATATTGTAATTGACAGCCATGTTCTTGGCCATCGAAAGGACAAACGCAGTCTTGCCCATGGCGGGACGTGCAGCGATGATAATGAGGTCACTGTTCTGCCAGCCCGATGTCAACGCATCGAGTTCACGATACCCGCTTTCAAGACCGCTGAGACCTGAAGCCCTGTTAGCGGCTGCTTCCATCTGGGCGACGGCCTGCATGATGACGGGGTCAATCTGGGTCACATCCTTCTTGACATTGCGCTGGGATAGCTCGAAAATGGCTGTCTCGGCCTCCTGCATTACTTCCTCGATGTCGTTGCTCTCATCGAAGGCATCGGACTGGACCCGAGAGCCGAAGTTGATGAGCTCGCGCGCGAGGTATTTCTGCATCACGATGCGGGCATGATATTCCACATGAGCTGCAGAGCCGATGTTGGTTGTGAGCGAAACGATGAAGGCGCGGCCACCGGCCTGCTCGAGCGTCTCGTTCTTCTCGAGCTGGTTGATGACGGTGATGAAGTCGATCGGCTGCTGCGCGGCGCCAAGAGTCTGGATGGCCTGATAAATCAAGACGTGGCGGGGATCATAAAAACTCTCGGGACGCAGGATGTCGCAGACAAGTGAATAGGCATCCTTTGCGATAAGAAGTGCGCCGAGGACGGCAGCCTCAGTAGCGGTGTCACTCGGCGGCTTGCGTCCGGCGAGTTCGACTGGATCGTTACCGCGCGCGGGCATCGGGCGCCGACGGTTATCGGAGTTTGAACGTGAATCTTGCATCTGTTGTTATTTGAGACGGAAATAGTAGCCGACCGTAGCTTCGAGAGAAGTGGAACGCGAAGCACTGAAGACATCGGCTTTCGAGGAGTGGAAAATGTTACCGAGTCCGAAATAATAACGGACTTCGAGAGTGATCGACTGGCGAGGGGTGAGGTAAAACTCACCGCCGACGCCTGCCGTGATGCCATAATCAAAACGGTTGGCGACGGGCATGTCGAGTTGCTCGGTCATGCGGTCGCGCTCGGGCCACTGGGTATCAGGGCCGGGATTGCTGTAATTGAAGTTGGCCGAAATGTGGGATGCAATCATATAGCAGAACTCGGGGCCGAGATTGAAGAAGCACTTGGCTCGACGACCACCGAAATTTATATGTGTCATCACCGGCAGCGTGATATAGGTCAACGATCGGCTGTATTTCAGCGGTGATTCCTGGAAGTCTTCTTTCCAGCCGCGGGTGGTGTATCCGAGCTCGGCCACGAGCCCGAAGAGTTTTTCTTCGGCATAGCGGAAGGAGGCAGCCGCCGTTGTCCCGAGCAACCACGACTGAGGCACCGACGGCGACAGATCCTGGCGTGCGAGTGTAGCGCCGGCATGGCCGCCTATCCAAATATGGGACTTATAGAGGGTCTGAGAAGCTGCCGGCAACGAAAGAGCGACGGCACAGGCTGCCAAAAGCGATTTAAAGCACCCTAACCGACACTTCATCGCCATCGAGGAATGAAATTATATATACCGCGCCGTTGGCCGTTCCGTCAATTTCGAGGGGCGTCTCGGCATCCACAAACATGAATGTCGACTGGAGACCGCGCATAGGCACCGGATATTCGGAATCAAACTGGCCGTGGTTGTCGGCAATATTACGCATCACATAGCGGGCTGTATCGTAACCAAGCATAGCCTGGGAAGGAACCTGCTCGAGCATCGGAGCGCCATATTCTTTTTCAAAATCGCGCATGAAGGCTTTCACGGCGGGATCATCGGGGTTGGCATAGAAACGCGAGTAAATCACGGCGCCCATGCGGTGAAGGCTTTCAAGAGCATCGCCGAGGAAAGTGGTCCAGTCGGGATAACCGAAGACTCCGATATTGGCCGGGTTGACAGCCTGATCGCGCATAGCAATTATTGCGCGCGAAATCTTATTGAATTCCTGCAGAGAACCGGAGGCGGGAATGAAAACATATCTTTCCTGAGGATCGAGTTCCTCGAGATCGCGGCTGCTGAGCAGTCCTTCAAAGGATATCTCGACAGGCTCGATAGCAGCCTCGGCATACTGGGCTCGCAGATAATCGGTAAAAGGAATTTTCTCGCTGCGACCGCCCTTGCTGATAAGGAACACGGGGCGGTAGCCGTCGAATGCGAGCATCAACGCCTCGGCAGCCTTGGCATACATAATTTCATTGGGCACGTTGTACTGCATGACGCGATAATCGGTCATGTAGGTGGTATCGTGGACCGCCATGAGATTAAGCAGATAAGTGTCGCGGCTTCCCATCGAGTTTACAACGGACGAGAAGGCGGGAGCGGCATCGGAGGATATTATCAACTTGAGATCCTGAGTTTCGGGACGGGAAAGTATCGAAGCGATGGTGTCGGCACCGGCTGCAGTGTCATAGACATAGAGATCGGTGGGCCAGAGATTCTCGACTGAAGCCAAGCCCAGCATAAAGCCTTTGACAAATTCAGTGGTCGTGCGTGCCTGGCGCGAAGTAGCATCGCCTTCGAGCGCAAGCGGAAGCATGATAGCTACCGAGGCGCGGACAGTGTCGATCGCTTCTTCCATAACTATCTGCACTTCGGGATCGACAGGTTCCTCGCTCTTGATGACTTCGTCGGGGAAATCTACTGCTGCAGTCTCCTCAACTTCAGTGACAGCAGGCGCGGGTTGCACGACCTCGGCTACTTCTTCAGCCGCCTCAACAGAAGGGACAACTGCAACGCGAGCTTCCTCAATTTCACTTTCAGGAACGTGAGCTCCGGCAGGAATCATCAGGGTCTGGCCGGCTTTGATGCCTCGGTCGGCCGATGGATTCAGAGCCACGATTGCATCAGGAGAAACGCCGAAACGATGGCTGATACCGAAAAGTGTCTCTCCGCGCTGTACTTTGTAAGCAAATGGCTCCTTGGTTACGTCCTCAGTCTCGATAACCGGATTGTTGACCTCGGAAGACATGACATCCTTGAACTCGGAAACGGGCAGGTAGAGGGTACTGCCCTGGCGCAGGAGATCTCCGGCCGACGGATTGTAACGGACAATATCATCGCGGGTGACGCCGATGGCGCGGGCGATGGAAAGCACGGTGTCGCCGCGCTTGACGGCGTAGTAATAATAGTCTTTACCGTTGATTGTCTTTACAGGCAGGTCGAGTGCCACGGCATTGCCGCAAAGGGACAGCGCAAGGGCGACGGAGAAAATATGGCGGAAAATTTGTTTCATGCTTCAATATACTATAGTTGAGCCGGTGCAAAGATAAGCAAAATTTTACACAACACCGCCGCGGGCGCCACTAAAATTGTCTACACTATTATAAACAGGCGCGCGCCAAGGTGTCAAAGCAACAAGTTTTTGGTAATGACGGCAGAAATTACTAACTTTGCACCCTGAATATAATCCAATAGCGTATATGCAGAACATCAGAAACATCGCCATAATCGCGCACGTCGACCACGGCAAAACCACTCTTGTCGACAAGATGCTCCTGGCGGGTCATCTTTTCCGCGACAATCAGAATGCCGGCGAGCTTATTCTTGATAATAATGACCTGGAACGTGAAAGAGGTATCACAATCCTCTCAAAGAACGTATCCATCAATTATAAAGGTACAAAAATCAACATCATCGACACCCCGGGACACGCCGACTTCGGCGGCGAGGTTGAGCGAGTGCTCAACATGGCCGACGGCTGCCTGCTGCTTGTCGACGCCTTCGAGGGACCGATGCCTCAGACTCGCTTCGTGCTCCAGAAAGCTATCCAGATAGGCCTCAAGCCCGTGGTTGTAATCAATAAAGTCGACAAGCCCAATTGTCGCCCGTCAGAGGTACAGGACATGGTTTTTGACCTTATGTTCAGCCTCGACGCAACGGAGGAACAGCTTGACTTCCCGACGATTTTCGGTTCGGCTAAAAACGGCTGGATGAGTACCGACTGGGAAAAGCCCACAGACAATATCGTGCCGCTGCTCGACGCCATCATCGAGAATATTCCCGCGCCGACGACCTATGAAGGCGATGCACAGATGCTGATTACTTCGCTTGACTTCTCGAATTATGTAGGCCGTATCGCCATCGGTCGCGTACACCGCGGAACTCTGCGCGAAGGCATGGAAATTGCCCTGTGCAAGCGCGACGGCAGCGTCGTGAAGCAGCGTATCAAGGAACTCCACACTTTTGAAGGCATGGGCCGCAAACGCGTTCAGGAAGTTTCCAGCGGTGACATCTGTGCCCTTGTCGGTATCGAGGACTTTGAAATCGGCGACACAGTCGCAGCTGTCGATAACCCTGAGCCCCTGCCCCGCATCGCTATCGACGAGCCTACGATGTCGATGACCTTCACCATCAACGACTCGCCTTTCTTTGGCCGCGACGGTAAGTACGTT